>NZ_JBTUOC010000008.1:0-45837 GCF_058345725.1 Simiduia sp.
GCCTGTTTTCGCGACCCCTAAAATTCGACTGGAGCGAACGAGCCCGATAGGGCGCGTAGCCGGGGTGCGTTTCTTTTGGTTCGTTTTCTTTTCGTATAAAAAGAAAATGAACAAACTCCCAGCAGCCATCAAGTATGGAATTGTTTCGGGTAAAATTAATCAAGTGTGGCATCGCTGGCGCTCCGCAAAGCACTTCGTAGTAAGTGCCAGTGTCGCACTTTAACAAACGCAACCAGCCGACTCGCTAGCGCTCTCGGCTGTCACGGGCGTTAGCCAAGGAGGTAAGCATGAAGCGGAATATGGATCTAGTTCGAAAGATACTTCAATCTATGGAGGATAGTGCTCACGGGCATGCGCCACACTACTTTTCAATAGAGGGATTTACGGATGAGGAAGTTGGATACCATTGCTACCTGCTTTACGATGCCGGACTCATAGACGCTGCGGTTGATACAAGCGCGGGAAGTAAAAGTCCTTCTGCTATACCAATTAATCTAACTTGGGAAGGGCATGAGTTTATCGCCAATGCTTACAATGATTCTGTATGGGCACAGGCAAAAGGCATGGTGGGTAAGCTTGGTAATGCTTCTTTTGCAATTTGGGGTGAGGTCCTCGCTCAAGTTGTTAAAAATAATCTGGGAATCAATGGCTAACAAGTGCATCTTGTTCGCCGCTAAACGCGGCGGGACGGCTACGCGTTCGCTCCGCCGCCCCAAATGCAGGCGTTATGTTTTGATGAGCAAATGAAGAACGTTATATTTTCGATCATTGTTCTAGCTATGTTCGCAGTTGTCGTAAAAGGATATATTCTCTTCGAGGAAGGCAGACTCTATGACGATGATGGGGTTCTCGTTGAGCATAAATTTTGCGAATCTGACGATCAGTGTGTATTGGTAAAAACAGGATGCTCAGGGAGCTGCGGAAGCCCGATCAACCAAATATACGTAGATGCACATGATGCTAAAACTCTTGAAGTTTGCGAGAACTACACCGGCCCAAAGATTGAGGTAATGTGCTTTCGCCAAGAGCTATCATGCATAAACAAAAAATGCACATCTATTGAAGTTCGTTAAACATAACAAGCGGCTCTTGGGCCGCACAAAAAACGTGCGGCAGGGACGGCTTACGCTACTGAACCTACACCACTTTAGTTGACAGTAATTTCTGTCAATCTAGAGGGGAAGAAGATGGGTCAAACCAGAAAGCGTCACTACGATCGATATACGCTGGATTTCAAGAAAATGGTTGTTAAGCTTGCCAGCAACCCTAGCGTTAAGGCCAAAAATATTGCCGATACACTAGGCCTTCATCCGGTGATGGTTTATCGGTGGCAAATGGAATACCGTAATGGTGAACTGAGGGGTAACCCTCTTGCTGAAAGACAGCCAACAAAGGGAGTGAGTGTGGCGAGCACTAAGAAAACTGATCAAGATAGGGCGTTAGAGAAAAAGCTCCGTAATGCTGAAAAACGCATCCGCAAACTTGAGAAAGACCTGGCTCAACGTGACGATGAGCTTGATCTCCTAAAAAAAGCCGAGCGGTTCTTCGTAAAGAAAAAGTAAAAGTCTTCGAGTTAATAGAGAAGAACCGCGTGGGTAGAGATGTTCGAAGGCTTTGTGGCCTCTTTGGTGTTACCAGTGGTGGCTTCTACGCATGGCGCAATCGACCAATTTCCGCTACTCGTCAGTATGACTTTGTATTGATGTCGGCAATTGAAGAGACGCACCAGGGGTTTCGTCGAGCTTACGGTGCACCCAGGCTTCATGCCGAACTGCGCAGATAGAACTTAACCTGCAGTGTCAGACGGATTAATAGACTCATGAAGGAGCTGGGAATTAAAGCCTCTACTACTGGTCTGTATACGTGGCGGCCTGGTCATCAAGAGTTATATTCTGGCGCGGGCAATCACCTCGCCGAACTTGAGGCTCCCGCCGCGACGGGTGCCCAGTGGGCCGGCGACTTTACCTATGTAAGGACAGGTAAGGGCTGGCTTTATCACGCAGTTGTCATGGATCTCTTTAGTCGTAAGGTAATCGGCTGGTCGTTTGGTCGCAAGCGTAATACTGAGCTCACGAAGAGTGCTCTCAGTATGGCGCTTGCGAGACAGGGGGCTCAATCAGGTTGCATCTTTCATTCTGACCAAGGGATTGAGTATGCGGCGCACGAGTATCGCGAATTGGTCGAGTCAGCAGGCTTGACCAGAAGCATGAGTCGAAAGGCAACGCCACTGGATAATGCTGTCGTCGAGTCGTTCTTCCACAGCATGAAGGCAGAGCTTGTCCACCAGAAATCATTTGTGGATCAGATTGAGGCCACGGCATACATCATTGAATACATTGAGTTCTACAATCGGGAGCGAATACACACCAGTTTATCCTTCCAGTCGCCTGAGGAATATGAAAGACTGTGTGCGTAAAAAGTGTCAACGAAAGTGGTATAGGATCACTACGCTCGCGTTTGTTGCAGGCGTTAATGTGCTCTGCTTTTTAGTGCATCGCTAGAAATATTGTAAGTGCTTTGCTACGAAGCTCCGCTATTGGGACCCCTTGCGCAGCGGTGAGCGGAAGTCGGATTTTAGGGGGCAATTGGGCAAGGACGCCCAATTGAGCGACGATCAGGCAGGACCCTGTTTGCGCGACCCCTAAAATCCGACTGGAGCGAACGAACCCTTTAGGGCGCGTAGCCGGGGTACGTTTCTTTTGGTTCGTTTTCTTTTCGTATAAAAATAAAATGAACAAACTCCCAGTAACCATCAAGCATGGAATTATTGCTGGTAAAATTAATCAAGTGTGGCATCGCTGGCGCTCCGTAGCTTACTTCGCAGCAAAAACCCAGTGTCGCACTTTATCCAACGCAACCAGCCGACTCGCTAACGCTCTCGGCTGTCACGGGCGTTACACATTAACGAAAAAATGGATAGGGAATGAAAAATATCGCAAAAGTATCATTTATAATAGCTTTATCTGCTTCAGGAATGCAGGTATTTGCTAATAGTTCTTTTGGCCCGGTAAGGGTTGTTAGCGTAGCAGTGCATGACTCACATATGCTTATTGTTAACATAGCTAATGATGGAGAAAAAAAGCATACTGAGCAATGCGATTCTGGTAGAGAGCGTACATTGGTAATCAACAAAGACTCTCCTTATGAAAAAGAAATGTTTTCAATTGCACTTGCCGCTAAAGCATCAGGAAAATCGATAACAGGCTGGGTAAATGGATGTCACTCCTTCTGGAACTACAAAGCTCCAAAGCTTACTGTAATTTCAATTGTCGAGTAGTGTGTAACAAGGGCGGCCAAGCTCGCAGCTATCGCTGCTGGACTCGGCGCCAATCGCGCCTCGCCCTTTACTTGCCCTTGCCACCGGCGTAATAAATAGGTACTAAATATGAGAAAGTTAATACTTCCAACACTTTTTTGTTTATCAACAAACTTATCGATTGCTAGTGAAAACTGTGTTGGTGAAGTGACTGTTGTTATGGACATTCCTACAAAATGTAATGAGCATGTTGCATTTAAACTCAATACATCTGGAGATCCGTGGATATGCGCACTATCAAGCCGTAGTGATTCTATGGTCCTTGCTGCCTACACTTCTGGGAAAAAAATAAATGTAAGGATAGAACCTTCAATAAAGGGAGATTGTACAACAATTGCCCATTACCAACAGCCATTATATATGAGTATTCATGATTAATTTATAACAAAGCCATGCACCGGAACAACAGCCCTTCGTTGCAATTTATGCACTACGCTGCCACTTCGTCAACATAAATTACAATTTCAGTCCGCTGTCAAGTGGTAGAGGCGTTATGCAAATTACGCCGCTGCTTTGTGCGAAAAAATCACGTTACACTATCAAACAACGCGCAAAAAAGGGAGTTTATCTTGGAGTATATTGAACCGTATAAAGTCACGGTTTTAATCATGGGGTTGACTGGCCTTGTGAGCTTAATACAGCTATTAATTGTGGACTTCGCTGCCATCAAATTGAAGCACACTCCGGGCTTTCCGGTGCAATCGGATCATAGTAGCTTCCTCTTTAGAGCGTCTCGAGCACATGCAAATACGAATGAGACTATTGGCGTCTTTATTCTTTTATCATGCTTTGGAGTGCTATCTTCTGGTAGTGCAGCCTGGCTAAGTGGGTTTGCCATAGCCTATTTTGTAGGTCGTATTCTGCACATGTGCTGCTATTATGGCGGTTTATCAATTGCCCGCAGCGCCTCTTTTGCCGTCAGCTTGGTAGGTTTGACGGGTATGTTTGTGGTTGGCTTAGTACCGTGGTTTTAAACAAACGCTAATAAAGAGATAAAGTTCGCGTTTTTACTGCGCAAATACGTAGCTGGCGCTTGTTGTGGGCGCTGTATTTTACATGGCTTAACAAGTATATTTTATGACTACGAACAGTAGAATTAGAAGATTGCATGCCAGCAGGGATTATATTTCGGATAACTGTCACGCAAGGATCAGCTTGCCAGATATGGCAAAGCACTCATATATGTCGCCCTATCATTTTTTGCGTGTTTTAAAAGATACTTATGGCGAAGCGCCTAACGAATTCTTGATTCGGCTTAGGATCGAACAAGCTAAGAAAATGCTTATCACTGAAAATTTTAGTGTCTCAGAAATTTGTCAGAAGGTGGGCTACACAAGCCTTGGTAGCTTTTCTTCATTGTTTTTAAAGCACACGGGTATGGCACCTACTGTATATCGTCGTAAACTTTGGGCTCTATCTTCTGAAGCATTTCGCTTTCCCTCGCAGGTGATACCGGCATGTTATGCCTACCATTTTTTGGGCAAATCGGCTAAGTGAGCAATATTGGAGAAACATCGTTTTGACTATTTCTATAGCATATAGATGAATTAACAACAGGGAATATATCAATGATCACATCCATAGCGCACGCAACGATATACGTACTCAATCAGGACGAAGCACTAGATTTTTACAAAAACAAACTCGGCTTCGAGGTTGGGGATGATATGAAAGTGGAAAGCGATTTTCGATGGCTAACTGTACATCCTAAATCTAAGCCGCAACTCCAGCTGGTATTGGCAGAGCCAAAAGAAGGACCGATGTTCAGCAAAGACGCTGCCGAGAAAATACGAAGCCTTATTGAAGAAGGCGCATTTGGAGTAGGTGTTTTTGAAACTGACAACTGTAAAACAACCTATGAAGAGCTTCTAGCCAAAGGAGTGAAATTCATCCAGCCACCTACAGAGCAGCTTTACGGTATCGAGGCTATGGGCCTAGACAACTCCGGAAACTGGTTTAGCTTGGTTCAACGAGAAAAATAGAAAATCGAGGTAATATCAAGGGGCAGACACCAGGGAACCGATGTAAGTATTAGCATCATGGATGCCTGCCCCCCCCTTGACCCTTAAACTACCCCTACCCTCCAACAAAACCTTGATTTAATAAGTCGCCAAATTTGAGCAGTACCGACTGGTTTTCAGCCAACAGATCCATTAGCCTAGAGGTTTATTCTCTAGTCGGCTAAAAAGGATTTGCCCATTATGTCTCGCCTTTCTGTATTACTTGTGTGCGCACTCTTGTCCACCTATTCAGCGCTGACTACCGCCAACCATCCGCTACTGGCGCCCTACCCTGGCGCTAATGTATACGTTAAAAAGGTATTGGACTACACCCACTTTACGCTACCCACCGGCATGCCAGCTCCGGGCAGTGACCAGCTGCCCACCAAACAAGTTACCGGTGACTTAAACCAGATCTTCTATACGCTTGACGGCGTATCAACTCTGAAGACCTTTAAAAATTATCGACAAGCATTGCAATCACTGGGGTTTAAGATTCTATTTGAGTGTGAGCGCGACGCCTGTGGAACCGGCGACGCCGCAAGAATCTTTGGCTCGGCACTGTCGCCCAATGGCGCTGTGTACAACTACTACCGAGACGCCTACGCTATCCTTGCCGAAGGAAAAGGCAACAAGGGCGCCATTCATGTTGCGCTGTTTTTTGGCGGCTACGACAGCGAATCTGCCATTCAGCAGGTTATTGTAGAAGAGGAACCGCTGGATGCATCGCTATTGTCGGTCAATCAAGATTACTTGCTAAAACAACCCGCACCGACAGTCGTTACAGCGGCAACGCCCTCCGATTTGGAGCGCGACCACCCCCTTATAAGCCGATACCCAGGCGCACACATTTACGATGAAAAGCGCACCGATTATGCACCCTTCAATTTGCCAGTAGGTGTCAGCAACCCAGGGCAGGCCAATTTTGAAATTGCGACCCAAGCCTTAACTGGCGACTTAAGCTTACACACTTACACCATCGACAACAGCTCCACCTTAAAAATTGCCGAAAACTACAAGGCCGCCCTGCTGGCCGCAGGCTTCACCATAGATTTTTCCTGTGCGCTCGCGGCTTGCGGTACCAACGACCAAGCACGCAAACTGGGTGGCCTACTTTCGCCTTCTGGCTCGGTCTATAACGACTACCGCCAGCCCTACTTTTTCTCGGCGCACAAAGCTGCTGAAAAAGGCCCCGTTCACGTCTCGCTGTTCATTGGTGGCCACGAGGATAGTGCCAGCGTTCAACAAGTGATACTCGAAGTCGAGAAATTGGATACCGGCCTGGTGAGCGTCTCTGCAGAGTCACTTAAACGCGCGCTTGACGAGACCGGTAAAGCCAGCATTTACGGTATCCATTTTGATACCGGCAAGGCCACAATTAAACCCGAATCGGCCGACACACTGGCGGAAATTACCAAGCTGCTGAAGCAAACACCAACGCTCAATCTGTATGTGGTTGGCCACACAGACGATACCGGCGACCTCAACCACAATCAGACCCTATCCGGCCAACGGGCCGACGCCGTGGTGGCCGCACTGGTTGCACAAGGAATTGCACAAGCTCGACTTCTGGCCTTTGGCGCCGGCCCCTACGCACCGGCCGCAACCAACACCAAAGACGCCGGCAAGGCGCGCAATCGGCGTGTGGAGCTGGTGCAGCGGCTGCAATAATCCAGCTCTACCTTAGGTGTTTCATTAAGAGTGAATGGCAGATTCCATTAGATCGATTCCTGCATTATGGACGAGGAGTCTGCCCCATAGACCTGGAGTCAAACTGGCTTTCCATTGCAAAGTAAGCCAACTCTATAGCTAGTTCAGGCAGCCAGTGAGTGGGTCAATGCGAGTTCACGCATCTTTGCTCAGCGCTTCACCACGGGTCAGGCACGGTTGCTCGTATTCTTCTCGCAACCCAACCACTAAGCTGTACACTGCTAGCCTATAAGAGAAACAATTCTCCACATCTGGGAACCGCAATGACATTACAACAATCCGGCGGTATCGCCGCTATCATCGAAGGGTTAACCTACATCTTCGGCATTGTGCTTTTTCTGATCGTCCTCGACCCGTCGGGCTATGAGGGCGCCACGGGCCGGTTACAGTTCATGACAGAGAACAGCGATAGTTACCTGCTGGGCCTGCTTGTATCCGGCTTGTTATTCAGCTTGGCGCTGGTTGTATTAGTACTGGCCGTGCATCAGCGCTTGGTTGTGAGCGCGCCCAACCTCACCACCTTCGCTACGGTGATCGGATTTTTTTGGGCCGTCATTGTATTGGCCTCATCTCTGATTGAAATGGTAAGTATTAACGCGCTAACGACGCTTTACGCTACCGACCCAGACGCAGCGATCACTTTGCAACGTTCGGTGGGCGTTGTTGCGGGAGGCCTGGGTGGCGATATTGAGCTAGTAGGTGCGGTGTGGACGGCAATCATCAGCTTCATTGGCATCAAGCACCAACTATTTAGCCGCTGGTTGAATTACTTAGGCCTGGCCGTGGGCGTAGCGGGTACGCTTACGCTCTTTGCGCTCTTCTCGGCTTTCAGAGGGAGCCCAGTGTTTGAGTTGATGACACTTGTTTTTGGTCTGGGCCAGATTCCCTGGTTTATCTGGCTCGGCATTAGCCTGTACCGGGCACAGATGAACGAAATCCCAACAAGCTTAGACTTAAGTTAGTAGATAAAGTGAAAGCATCCTATTGACACCTATCGTCGTAAACATTGCCCTTGCGCTGAAGCGGCAACAAGTTACATATTCTACTGCATGCGGTTGGCCGCAAGATCAGTTGGGCGGATGCGCCTGGCTGTGAATTGTTAGCAGGAGTTGCGGGATGACCAAAGCTAGGTGGCAAGCGCTGATGAACGAGCTGGGGCTCAGTGCCGACAACGGCTGTTATGAGGCACTGTATCAAGATTATTCTGAGCGCCACAGGCATTACCATACGGTGGCCCATATTGAGGCCATGCTGACTCACCTGGATGGTGTAGCAGACCTGGCCGAACGGCCTGCGGAACTGGAGCTGGCCATTTGGTTTCACGACGCCATCTACAAACCGCTATCTAAAACCAATGAGCAAGACAGCGCCCAATGGGCTAAAACCTTTCTTGCAGGTTGCGGCTACGATGAGGCTGGCATCGCGCGCATCGTTAAGCTGGTTATGGCGACCCTACACACAGGCGCGGTTAACACCTGCGATGAGCGGCTCATCGTCGATATCGACCTCACGATCCTAGGCACGCCACCGTCAGTCTACGATGAGTTTGAACGCAATGTACGCCGCGAATACAAGGCCGTACCTTGGTTTATATACCGCAGAAAGCGCAAAGCCGTACTCGCCAGCTTTCTGGACAGCCCCCACATTTACCACACGGACTGCTTCAGAGACACGCATGAAAGCGCCGCCAGAGCCAACATCCGGCGGGCCATGGCCGCACTTTAATCCTTTACGTCACGGGTCATTGTGCCTCGGCTACACCTATCAGCGCCCCTTGCGCTGCGCGCGTTCCATGGGCGAGCGGCAGTGCGCAGCGGAACGCGTGCAGGCCGTTTGCCCAGGGCCGCCCGTTCACCTGATGGCACCCAGACGCTGTTCTCAATGCAGCCTTGAGTCGCGATGGGCTTAAACTCGAAATGCGTTACCCGCACACCGGATCATGCTTGGCGTCCGAGTTGTCGCGCGCTCCGCGTTTTGCCAGCGGCGCCCAGGTGGCGTATGCTGGAATGCACCCCGACATGCACCCGCCGCGAGGCACGCCAAAGTACAGAGGCTCATGAGTACCCAGTCAGACCCCAAAAAGCTTGTTGATAACCATAGAAACCTTATTCACTCTGAGTTGTTAAAGGTGATATCCCATGTTCAGCGCGATGACGGTGAGTGGGTGCAACATACGGTGATGACAGAGGGCTGTGATGTGCCCTTTAAGTTCCGGCGCAAAGGCAAATACCAGAACCTTAAGGGCGCCAGGGTCAATATCACTTACTATCCGGCGCACGAAACGGTGGCCGGCATGGAGTTTGAAATAATGAAGGTGGTGCGCATAAAACGGGGCTAGCTGTGTAGCAATGCCTTCGCCTGCTTCGAGCAAGCTCCCGATAGATGCACGCCCGCTCCGATGACTAATAAACTAAACCTATGCACACCTTCGTCCGGTAACACATACTATGCCACTCGATAAAACCCCACCGAAAAGCTATATCAAACAAGAGCAGGGTTATCGCGACCGCGCGCTTAAGATGTACCCCTGGGTCTGCGGCCGCTGCGCCCGTGAATTTACCTACTCGAACCTGCGCGAGCTGACTGTGCACCACCGCGATCACAATCACGACAACAACCCGCCCGATGGCAGCAACTGGGAGTTATTGTGCATCTATTGCCACGACATGGAGCACGCCAAATTTCACGAGCACGTGCTCTACGGTTCGACCAAGCCCAAAGAGCGGGCTCCGGCTACGCACAACCCCTTCGCAAACTTAAAGAACATGATGGACAGCAAAAAGCCCTAGCGCATGTCATGCAGGCGCGGCCGCTTGCGCGAGTGCAATAGGCTGTTAACTGGAGGTGGTGTGTATTCCGCTATAGGGGGTTGCGCAGCGTTTGCTCAGTGGGCAGCCGTATGGTTTGTTTTATGCCGATACATTGCCGCATCCGCATACTTCAGCAGCGCCTCCATACTCCGCCCGTGTTCTGGGTAAAGTGCAACACCTATGCTGCACGAAGGCATCTGAAGACCTTTCGCTTTGGAAGCCATTGGCTCTGCCATAGCGGCTTCAATCTGTTGCACCTTGATAGCCACATCCTCCGCCGAATGGATGTCGGTTAATAGTACGATGAATTCGTCACCGCCAAGGCGCGCCACCGTGTCCACCTCTCTGACACAAGCTTCCAGCCGCCGCGCAACCGTGCACAGTACCTGATCACCGGCCGCGTGCCCATGGGTATCATTCACTACTTTGAAGTCATTAATGTCCACAAATAGCAGCGCCAGTTTAGTCGAGTGGCGACGGGCCAGGCGCACGGCCAAATTGAGTCGATCCGTAAACAATGACCGATTAGTTAAACCGGTCAGCGGGTCGTGGTGCGCCAAAAACTGAAGCTCTACTTCCGCCTGGTGCAGTGCGGTAATGTTGCGTGCCACACCAATTCGTACACCGTCCTCTTCAGACCAGCGAGTAGACCAAAGTATATGCACAATGGCACCGCTCTTGTGAATATAGCGATTGCGAAAATCACTGGTAGGCTGACCGCGCATAATTTGCGCTATTGAGGCGCGCGTGTCGGGGATATCCTCTGGGTGCATATAGTTCATGATCGGGGTGCCCATGAGTTCCTGCGCCTTGTAACCCAGCAACGCTTCACAGGCATCGCTCACAAAAACAATGTGATTGCTGCGATCAACCACAAATACCGTATCTAACATCAGACCGATCAGTTTTGGATAAAGCGCGTCTAAATCAACAGGCATAGGGGACAATCGGCTGGTTCAGTTCAACAGAGTATAGCCGCTTCGAACGGGCATTGGGCAAATCCCCACCCCCCCAATGGGCGCAGCGTCGCGCGCCGCACCTGCGAGCGAGGCAAAGCGAATGCGCGTGCGACCAACGGTCTAACAGGCCACTGGACTCGCCGAGCCCAAGTGATAACATCTAGGACAATATCCGCAGGTCTCGAAAGTGCCATTGTGCGGATCTAACGGGCGACAGCAAGGATGACCTCCGGCGACGGGACGACGCCGCAACACAAGAACACTTTTTCCTACAGCCAGGAACAGGCATGACAGCATCAATTACCGGCCGCTGCCATTGCGGCAGCGTTACATGGGTGGCAGCGCTACCGCCAACTATCCTGCTCAACTGTCACTGCAATATGTGCAGACAGCTGAGTGGTGCAGACTACAGCTCTTGGGTAGTTATGCCAGTCGAAAGCTTTCATATAGAAAGCGGTGCCGATAGCATCAAACACTACCAGGCAACGGAAAAGTTCAGCAAAAACTTTTGTACTGAATGCGGTGCCACGGTGAGCTGTATCAACAACGATAAGTTTCCCGACCACATTTACGTGGCCCGCGGCAATATCACCGGTGAGTTCAATGAGCCCGTAGCACTGCAGGTGTACACCAAGGATAAAGCCGACTGGGTGACGCCAGATCCAGAGATTCCCGTTTATAATCCCGAATAGATTCCGGTATCGGCGATACACGACCGATGAGCAACGATTTGCGTGCGCCACTCGCGCGCTGCACGCATCTCATCGCTTGTCGACCCTGTGCGGCTACAGGCGCGCTAGCAGTTCGTCCAACCGCTCAAGTACCGAGGCCATACCCGCTTCCATGCCCATTTGCACCACAGTTTCTAAATCGGCCAGCGAGGCGTATTGCACAATGCTTTGCACCAGTGCGTGATCGGACTTATCGGAAAAATTCACTTCCCAGCGCGCCTGCGGCATATCGGGATTCAGTTCGCCCGCCGCATTGGAAAAGCCATCCAAGGCGGTGTACTGCGCTTGGGGCGTAATGGTCAGGTACTGCAGCAAACTCCAATACTCTTGGCCCGAGGGCTCGATCATCACATAGTGCCAGCGGCCGCCCTCGCGAAAGTCCATCGATTGGGTTTTGGCCTTAAGGGGTTTTGGCGCAAACCATTGATCTAGCAGCTCGGCCTGGGTGTAGCAATCCCACACCCGTTGGCGGGGCGCGGCAAATTCCCGCGTGATGGTAAGCGTGTTTTGTGTTTTATCGACGATAAAATCAAATTGCAGATTAGCGTTCATTGCCGTCTCCCTTCATGGTGGCCAGTAAGTTATCCAAATTGTGATAGCGCGCTTCCCATATGCGTCGAAATTGCTCCAGCCACACATCCAGCTCGCTAAGTTTTTCCACTTTCAATTGGTAGTAGATTTCACGCCCTGTCTTGGCGCTGTCCACCAAGCCGCACTCATTGAGAATGCGAATGTGCTTGGAGGTGGCCTGGCGCGATATATCAAAGTGGTCGGCGATGGCATTGGGGGTCATGGCGTTGGCGGCGATGAGCACCATTATCGCCCTGCGCGTGGGGTCGGCAATTGCCTGAAATATGTCTCGTTGCACGGCACACCCTATTTGCTACCATTTGGTTGCAAAAATAAAAGAAACCAATTGGTTGCGCAATAGCTTGATGAAAAATTCTCTACTAAACGCCTGGTCTTTGGCGGAAATAGTTGCCACTTTCGCAATAAAATCATAAGGTTAGCGTAGATTCGGCGCGCGAGAATCAAGACCAATCCCCAGTGCCACTGGCCGCCACCAATACCAGTGCTCACCTGTGAGGGCTTGCGTTGCGACGTAATGCACCGACTCTGGCGCCTAAGGACAGCAATACCTAAGGTCAAATTTACCGACGGATACTCAAGGACGGCCATGCCCCATTGCCATATCGAACACAGCGCCCAGCTCAACGGCCAGCAACTGATGCATATGGTGCACGAGGATGCCCTGGCATCGGGGCTTTTTGAGGCCGATGGCGCCGATATTAAAGTGCGCGCCCAACCCTACATCAACGGTCTGGTGGGTGGTCAGCCTGCGGACTTCGTACACGTCACACTGCGCATATTGGCGGGCCGAAACCATGCGCAAAAAGCGGCCCTCACGAATTCCGTACTGGAAAGCCTGTGCGCTTACTGCGCGCCAGATTGTGCGGTATCGGTGGAAGTTGTCGAAATTGATCCGCACAGTTATCGGAAAGCCTCACACAAACTTGGAGAACATATTTGATGCAGAACTCACTGGAATCGGAATTGGCCGCCGTTAAAAAGGCCATGATAAAAACCCAGATCATCGGTGCCCCCGGTATGATTTTGATTGGTCTAGGCATGTATGGGGTATTCGCCGCACAGGGCGATGCATTTATTCCGCTGCTGAACAGTGAAAGCAATTGCTACATTTTATTAGCTGTGGGTGCCTGTATTGCCGTCTGGGAGGCAGTAACTGTCATCAAGCTCGTCAGAAAACAAAATGCACTGACCCAAGAGATTGGTCGACAGTCTTAACCTAACCTGTCAACGCTATCTAGCCGTAGCGCGCCGGCCGCGCTACTGTTTGGCGCATATCGCGCACTGATTTTTTTGCCGACACCTCTGCCGCATAGGCGCCATACACGGTTCACTCAGCCCGCTAACCGGGGCCCGAAACCCGCCCCAGAAAAAGAACACACCTAGCACCAGTGTCTCAAATTATTTTAACTCAGTCGTCAAAATAGATTGGCATTAACCCCAGCAAGCGCGTCAAAACGCGAGACCGATGCCGATATAGATGCTAATCGAATTTCAAAAGAATTTGACATCGCCCATCGAAATAAAAACAACTAGCCGCACGCGTTCAGTTTTTTCTATAGCTACATTCACTATTATCCAATTTCGTAAATTGCGCGCCTGAACTATAACTGCCGGAGGTTATTTCCACTCACTCACCACAGAGGCAGTTAAAATGCACAATAAAACCCTCGCAGCGCTGGCCGCAAGCTTGCTTACAGTCACCGCGCTCACCTTACCGCTAGGTGCCCTGGGCGCACAGGGCGCAAAGACCAATCAATTCTGGTGGCCGGAGCAACTCAATTTGGCACCGCTGCGTGCCCACGATGTGAGTTCCAATCCCTATGGCGCAGACTTCGATTACGCCGCCGAATTTGCCACCCTCAATCTCGCCGAAGTAAAACAGGATATCGAAAAAGTTTTAACCACCTCACAACCCTGGTGGCCGGCCGACTACGGGCACTATGGGCCCTTTATGATCCGCATGGCCTGGCACAGCGCGGGCACCTACCGCGTGGGCGATGGCCGAGGTGGTGCCGGTGGCGGCCAACAGCGTTTCGATCCTTTGAATAGCTGGCCCGACAATGCCAACCTGGATAAAGCGCGACGCCTGCTCTGGCCGGTCAAGCAAAAGTACGGCAAGAAGTTATCCTGGGCCGATTTAATGATTCTTGCGGGCAATGTGTCGCTGGAATCCATGGGCTTTAAAACCTTTGGCTTTGCCGGTGGCCGCGCCGACGACTGGGAGCCGGATGTGGTTTACTGGGGACCCGAGAAAAAAATGCTGGCCGATGAGCGCCGCACCCAAGACGGCAAGCTCAAGGGCGATTTAGCGGCAGTACAAATGGGCCTAATCTACGTCAATCCCGAAGGCCCTGGCGGTAATCACGACCCCTTGGCCGCCGCTAAAGACATGCGTTTGTCCTTTGGGCGCATGGCGATGAACGACGAAGAAATTGTCGCACTGGTGGCCGGTGGCCACACATTGGGTAAGGCCCACGGCGCCAAAAATCCGGCCGATTGCACCGGCCCGGAGCCGGCCGCTGCGGCCATCGAAGCGCAGGGTTTTGGCTGGACCAATAAATGCGGCAAAGGCAATGCCGAAGACACCACCACCAGCGGCCTGGAAGGTGCCTGGACGCAAACCCCAACCCGCTGGTCCATTTTGTATTTGGCCAATTTGTTTAACTTTGAGTGGAAGCAGGTCAAGAGCCCGGCTGGCGCCACCCAGTGGATTCCCACAGACCCTAATGCCGCGAAAATGGTGCCCGACGCCCACGATCCGAAAAAACGCCATGCGCCCATCATGTTCACCACCGATTTGGCGCTAAAAGAAGACCCTGCGTTCCGTAAAATATCCGAGCGTTTTTTGAAAAATCCCCAGGAATTCGATCTAGCCTTTGCCAAAGCCTGGTTCAAGCTCACCCATCGCGACATGGGCCCGCGGGCACGCTATGTGGGCGCAGAAATTCCACAGGAGGTGTTGAGCTGGCAAGATCCGATTCCGGCGGTGGATTTTAAACTCATTGATGAGCAAGAGATTGCCGACCTGAAAAGCCGTATTTTGAAGTCCGGCATTGCGCACAATGAATTGATTAAAACCGCTTGGGCATCGGCGGCCTCTTACCGCGCCACCGATATGCGCGGAGGCGCCAATGGCGCGCGCATCCGTCTGGCACCGCAAAAGGATTGGGCCGTCAACGATCCAAAAAATCTGGCGAAAACCTTACGGGCGTTGGAAAAAATCCGCACGGCATTTAACAAAACACTCGGCGGCGGCAAGCAAGTGGCCCTGGCCGATGTGATCGTTTTGGCGGGCAATGCCGCCGTAGAAGCGGCCGCAAAAAAGGCTGGCCATACAGTCACCGTGCCCTTCATGCCAGGACGCAACGATGCCACACAGGCACAGACCGAAGTAGCCTCCTTTGCTGTACTAGAGCCTAAGGCCGATCCATTCCGTAACTACTATTCGCCCCAAAGCTTTTACGCCCCGGCCGAAGCCATGGTGGATCGCGCCAATCTGCTCAACCTCACAGTGCCAGAGCTAACGGTACTGGTGGGTGGCATGCGGGCATTAAATGCCAATACAGGCGGCACCAAGCACGGCGTACTAACCAGCAAACCCGGCACGCTCAGCAACGACTTCTTTGTCAACCTGCTGGACATGTCCACCGCCTGGCGCAAGGCCAAAACCGAAGGCGTTTACGAGGGTTACGATCGCACCACGGGCAAAGCCAAGTGGACCGCCACCACCGTGGATCTCATTTTTGGCTCCAACTCCGAGCTGCGCGCCATAGCGGAAGTTTATGCGGCCCAAGACGGCGAACAGAAAATGGTACGGGACTTTGTGGCCGCCTGGCACAAGGTCATGGCCGCCGATCGCTTTGACCTGGGCCGCTAAGGCAATGGACCGTAAATAACCACTAACCCCGGCCGTCGCCGGGGTTATCTTCTTCGTTGCAATGCTCGACACACACTGGGCATGTCCGTTGTCCAGTCCAGCGCACCGGCTTGATAATGCCATCGCCTCACAACTACCCTCCGCAGTTTTTTATTGGCGCTGCAGGCAACGGGCGTTAGTATTAAACGCATCTTCGCCGCATTAGCCGTCGCGGTCCAAGGCGTTTGGCGCCTCACTAGCGACACTCGACGCCCCCTGAAAGGAGCCTTCTATGGGATATGGCACACGGCTGACTGTTCGCCGCTGTATTTTACTGTTGTTCTTGGCGTGCGCACTTTGTGTAACCGCTTGTTCGTCTTTGCCCGCGCGCGCGCCCGAACCCGTGGCCGCCAGTCCCGACGTGACGCAATCCGCACTCCACCGCGCAACTACGGCTTTGGCCGACGCGCATCCAGAACAATCTGGTTTTTATCCCCTGAGCGACGGCATAGACGCACTCGCCGCGCGCCTGGCTATGATCGAAAAGGCCGAAGTCAGCTTGGATGTGCAGTACTATATTTGGCACGACGACCGCGTAGGCAAGGTGTTGCACAACCGGCTGTTGGCCGCCGCCGATCGCGGCGTCAAGGTGCGCCTGTTACTAGACGATTTAGATACAACGGGTAAAGACTCTTTACTGGCGCTGATTCAACACCACCCCAATATCGACATACGCCTGTTTAATCCCTTCCCGCACCGGCAAGCGCGCTGGCTGGATTTTATGGCGGACGCCAAGCGACTCGATCACCGCATGCACAACAAGTCGATCACGGCAGATCGCAGCGTGAGCATCATGGGCGGGAGAAATATTGGCGACGAATATTTTGATGCCAGCCACGAGGTGGGCTTTAGCGACCTGGATGTATTGGCAGTGGGCCCAGTGGCGCAGGAAATCAATGCCGCCTTTGACCTGTTTTGGCACAGCGAGTGGGCATACCCCTTGGCGCAAATAGTGGCAGACAGCACCGTAACCCCTACGGCTTACCAAGCGTTTCGCAAGCGCTCCGATAGCCACCTGGCAGAAGCCACAACTGGCGACTATGCCCAGGCACTGGACAGTCGTTGGCAGCGCATTTTCCACGACCTCAACAACCGGAAAATCGTCTGGGGACGCTGGGCTTTCTGGCACGACAAGCCGGCGAAAGTTGCGCGCAAGGCCATCAATAAACAAGAATTTTTAGCGCCACATTTGTTTGACGCCATGGAGCAATCGCAAACAGACCTGTTAATTGTCTCGCCCTACTTTGTCCCCGGTGATAAATTCAGCCGCTTTCTCACCGACAAGGTGGCCGCCGGCGTGCGCGTGCAGGTACTGACTAATTCACTCGCAGCCAACGATGTGCCACTGGTGTATGCCGGCTATCGCAACTACCGCCAACAACTGCTTGAGGGTGGCGTGGCCCTGTACGAATTTAAGCCGCACGCCGACCAGCGCGCGCACCAACTGACCATTAAAGGCTCGTCGCGCGCGAGCTTACACGGTAAATACATGGCACTCGACCGGCGCTTTATGTTTATCGGTTCGTTTAATCTCGACCCAAGATCCGCCGCCCTCAACACTGAACTGGGCGTACTCTTCGAGAGTCCAACACACGCCCAGCAACTGCACGACGTCTTTGCCGCACAAGTGCTGGCGCGCGCCTATCAGGTATCATTGGATGACCGCGGCAAGCCCCTCTGGCACACACTGGAAAACGGCCAGCCCGTCGATTACACCAAAGCACCAGAAACATCGGCCTGGCAGCGGTTTGTGACTCGGCTATTGTCCGTCATTGTGCCAGAATCCGAACTCTAGCCCTCGCAGGTGCGATTGAGCTAAGGCTGAGCAATAGGAACCTATGCCCGGCAGATACCCCGAGAGCGCTTGGAGTGCTCCGGCGTTACCTAAACTCTGCTGCGCAAAGGCGCAACAATCTATGACATCCAACGCCGGTGCCTGCACGCACAAGATATTCAATCCCAAGGCGAATCGCCGTTGCCTTTGGTTGATTACCCACGCAGGATTTGCCCAGGATAACCTCGCCATAGGCACCAGGCACAAACAGCTAAGTGGCAAAAATACTGAGCGCTAAAATTACCGCAAAACTAAAGCCAGAAATGGCAACACTGTGCCTGCGTTAGTCCGGTAGCGTGTAGCAAAAACGGTAGCTGTGGCGCCCCTCGGCAATATCGATATGCATTTCTCCACTAATTCCGGTCAGTGCACCGGTGCCCGAGTCGGGTACAATTTTTACGCTAAGTTCAGAAGCGCCTTTATTCATGACCCCGGTATGCATCAAAGTAAAACAGCCGGTTTTACCTTCTAGCTCACCGTCAAATTCCTCCAGCGCCACATAACCCGCCGAGCCGGCCTCTGCGGTGCGCTTGCTGAGCATCTGCCCCTTGCCGCTACCGGCTAATGGACCGGTGTAGACCTTATCGATCAATAGGCGCCCCACGGGTACTGGATCATCCATTTGCGGCGTTAGCGCCACGCTAAAATCGCCGTGAATCTCTTTGACAAAATTGTCCATATTTAATGCGCCCTTTAATTTATCGCGTGATTTTAGATTGGGGGGCTGGCAGAAACGCAGCCTATTGCAGTGGCAACCAAATGCGCACCACTAAACCGCCACCCTCTCTGTTTTGCAAACTCAGATGGCCATCGTGGGCCTCTATAATTTCACGACACAGAGGCAGCCCAAGCCCGGTACCCGATTGCTTGGTGGAGTAAAAAGGCAGCAATGCCTGACTCAGTACCTCAGTGGACATACCGGCGCCGCGATCGGCGAGTGTCAAGCCAATTCCCGCGCGCTGATCGCGCGGCTCGGGCCTAATGGTCAGCGCAATGTGCGATGGGTCAGACCCGGACTCGTGAGCATTTTTTAACAAATTGAGTAGCACCTGCTCAATTTGCGCTTGGTCTAGCAGCACGGGCGCCTCTGGCAGCGAGAGCTGGCGCGCAAACGGAAACTGCTCCGCCAGTTGATCCAACAATTTATGCCAGTCGATGACCGCGCGGCGCGGCAGCGGCAACTTGGCAAAGCGGGCGTAGCCGTGAATAAATTGATTCAGGTGCGTGGCGCGATCTTCAATGGTGTCAAAAATCAGCTGCAACTTTGGCTGCTCGCCACCCTTGATCAACTGCTTGCCCGAATTAACCATAGAGGCAATAGGCGCCAGCGAATTGTTAAGCTCGTGACTGATCACGCGTATGACTTTTTTCCACACCGCCACTTCCTGGCGATTAAGTTCGCGGGTTAAGTGTTTTAATAACACCAGATGGTGATATTGGCCGTTCAGTAGAAAGCGGCCGCGCCCCAGGTGCCAGGTTTCTGCCTCCTCATCGCCCAGGCTGAACAGGCCTTCGCCCTGGTTTAGCAATGCATCGGCCAGCGTCTGCGGCGTATCGCTTAGCAGATCGCTCAGGTGCGCGCCTTCTAGACGCACCCCCTCATTAAAGAAATGCCGCGCGGCATCGTTGGCGTAGATAATCCGTTGACGGTCGTCCAATAACAGCATGACATTGGGCGAGCTCTGTATCACTTTGTCGAGCAACAATTCTCGCTGATAAATATACTGGCGCTCGGTGCGCATTTTTTCCGCCGCGCCATTAAAAGCCCGCACCAGCGCAGCCAACTGCGGCTGTGACTGGCCCGGCACATACACGCTGAAATCATTGTCGTAAAAATTCAATAATCCCAACGTCAATGCGTCCAGTGTGCGCGGCAATGGTCGCAAGAGTTGCCGACACAAAATGGCGGTGAGCCCGCCACTTAACAGCAACAGGGCCCAAAAACCCGCCGACTGCCAAGCCAGCGCGACGGGCCACAGGCCCAGCAGTGCAAAGGCCAACAAAAACCCAAACACCGAGCACAGCACACACACCAGTGTCAGCCGCGCTGTTAGGGATAACGAAAAATCGCGCATTGTATGAGGGCTCCGGACAATACTTGCCAGTGAGTTGTGGCGTCACGATTCAATGTCGAACTTTTCCATGCGCCGGTAGAGTGCCTGCCGACTCAGCCCAAGGGATTTTGCCGCGCGGGCGATTACGCCGCCGTGCGCGGCCAGGGCCTGCTCTATCTGATCGCGGCTCGGCGCCTCAGCAACCGGCGCCGACGTGGCCGCAGCGGGCGCGGCCCGCAAATCAAAATCCTCAGGGGTGAGCGCTGGCCCTCGAGCTAACAGCGCCGCGCGCTTACAGGCGTTTTCCAGTTCGCGCACATTGCCGGGCCAGCTGTGCGCCAGCAACGCCTGCTGCACCGGTTTTGTGAGCGACCACTGGTCGCCCAGAAAGGCCTTGGCCAATGGCAAAATGTCGTCTTTACGCGCGCACAATGGCGCGATGGGCAGGGTAATCACATTCAACCGGTAGTAGAGGTCTTCGCGAAAACGCCCCGCGGCAATGGCCGCCGATAAGTCGACATTGGTGGCGCTCAACACCCGCACCTTTACCTTGCGCGTTTTATGGCTGCCGAGGCGCTCGAACTCACCGGTTTGCAAGATGCGCAAGAGTTTCATTTGGCCCGACAGCGGCAGGTTGCCGATTTCATCTAAAAACAGTGTGCCGCCATCGGCCGCCTCAAAGCGCCCTATACGGGCTTTGTTAGCTCCGGTATAAGCGCCCGCCTCGGCGCCAAATAATTCCGCTTCCAGCAAATCTAGCGGCAGCGCCCCCACATCCACTTTGATAAACGGTTGGTCGCGCAGTGGCGAATTGGCGTGAATGATGTTCGCTAGCCGGTCTTTGCCTACGCCATTGGGCCCGGTGATCAGTACCGACACATCCGAGGGAGCTACTTGCAGCGCCAGGTCGATAGTGCGCTGCAAAGCAACACTGCCAAACACCACGCCGCACAAATCGCGCCCTTCAAACAGTGCCTGCCGCTCGCGCGCGGCGCGAGTGAGTTGATCGTTGGCGGTGGCCAGTTTGTGTAGCTGTACCAGATTCGCAACAGTGGTTAACAACTTACTGTCGTCCCAGGGTTTACCCAGGTAGTCTGCCGCGCCTTCTTTCACTAACTCCACCGCCATTTCCAATTGCGTCCAGGCGGTCAGCAAGACAATGGGTAGATTGGGCTGATGCGCGCGCAAGGCAAAAAACAGTTCGCGGCCCTCGGCGCCCGAGGTGGTGTCGCGGCTGAAATTCATATCCTGAATGACCAGTGCCACATCCTGTTGTGCCACATAGGCCAGGGCGTCCGCGGGCGTGTACACACTGTGCACTGTGTAGCCGTTTAGCTCTAGCATCAGCTCCAGCGCGCGGCACACCGCCTGATTGTCGTCGACGATGAGAATGGGGTCCATGAAGTTCGCTATGACCTGTGATATTGAGCAATAGTGTTATTAGAGGGGCAGCCGGTGCACTCTGTGTGGCGCTGCGCCTTATGTCATTACGGGGATTGTAACACGGGCTTTTGCATAGGCAGGTTATTGCAAAGACAAACGAGATTAAAGCACTGCAGGCGCGTTGTAATCACGGTACACAACGCCAGGCACAGCCCTGTGCCTGGCGTTGAACCGGACACTAAACGCTCCGGGTAGCCAGCGATGGCGCGATATTAGCCGCGCGCCGCGCCGGCAAAATAACCGCCGCCGTCGTCACTGCAAACAGCCCCAGCACCGTCATTGCCGGGTATTGCCATTGCAATTGTGGCAGGCTGTAAATGGTCATTAACTGCTGCCCGAGTTGAATGGCGGCCACCACGCCTATCAGTGCACCCATCGTACAAATCACATAGTTTTCGGTAAGAAAATACCAAACAATATCTGACTTGCGCGCGCCCAAGGCGCGGCGAGTACCAATCTGCTTGGTACGCCGCTGAATATTGAACATCACCATGCCCGTGAGTCCCAGCGAGGTAATTAACAGCAACAAAATTATCATAATGCTCAGCAGCGTTGCCATCAGCTCGTGGTCACTGTATGAGTGCCCACGGTGTTCGGCCACTGTATTGAACTCATCGATTACGCGGTTGGGGTTTTCTGCGTGCAGTGCCTTGGGAATGGCCACTTTTAGCGCCGCAATATCTTGCGACTTGGCGCGCACTAAATACAGGCTATTGCTATCGGCGCCACCAAAATCCACCGCTTGAATCACGCTGTATTCAAAATTAGAACTGTCTACCCACGCGCCCTGCATCTGCTCGATAACACCGACAATGGTAATACTGGTATCTTGTTGATACACCGTTTTTCCCACCGGCGACTCATCGCCCCAATGCGCCTTGGCAAGAGATTGGGTAATTAGTGCAGTCTGCGTTTTTGATGCAGGCCCAATCTTCACCTCTTCCGGGTAGAAATTGCGCCCTTCGATGAGCTTCACCCCTAGCGTATTGAGCATGTGCTCGTTGCCCAAATAAAAGGCAAAACCTGGCAGCGATTTGGCCTCATCGGGGTTGGGGCTGTCTTCATAGCGATCACCCCAACCGCTGCCACTCAAGGGCACCATATTGGTGGACGTCGCATCGATAACGCCCGGCAGCCCGCGCAATATTAGTTGGTCTTGCCGGTTTTGCTTGCGCAGGTCCATGGCGGGGTCGAAGTTGTATACGCGAAAACTCAAGACTTCGGCTTCGGCGATGCCGGAGGGTCGCTCCATCAACGCCAACCGCTCGCTGATGATAAAGCTGGCATTCGCCACTATGGCCACCGACAGTACAATTTGCACCATCAATAACACCGGGCCGCTTTTTGAGCGCAATAAACTACTGATAATGGGTGTTAGCTGTTGCATGCTCGGCCCTCCTATTGGCTTTTTAAGTAAACGCTGGGTTGCGTGCGGCAGATGACCCAAGCGGGATACCAACCCGCCAATAGAGCCGCCGCCATGGCGATTGCCGGTGAAATAAACCACATACTGGCATCGAGCTGCGTCAAAACATCATCCATATGAAAGCGCTCGGTCAGCAGGTGCAATAAGCCCCAGGCCCATAGCAAGCCCAGTGCACCGCCCAGCAAACCGATGAGCGACACCTCGACCATATGTTGTGCAAAAATCTGAGCGCGGCTGGCACCGATGGCGCGCCGCACGCCCACTTCGGGCGCGCGTTTCAGGAATTTGGTTAACAGCAATCCAAGAATATTCACTAAACACACGCACAGAAACAACGCGCTCAACGCCACCAGAATTTTATTGTCCTCGCGCAGCACCTTATTAACCTCTAGCCACTTGGCCACATCGGCCAGCTGCACGTCGGCCTTGGCCGTATCGGTAAAGCGCCCCAGGGCCTGCTGCTGTTCGATGTAGGCTTTTATCCACTGGCGATAGGACTCGCGCGTTTGCACATCGGGCAGATCGGCCCAAAAGATAATCCAGGCCTTTTCCGAACGCATGCGATCGGCATAGGTGACCATGGGCTCAAACTGCCAGCCATTGGTATTACCCCACACCGAAAACTCCTCTACGGGTGTCAGCGAGAAAGGTACGTACACCGCCTCGGACTCGTTAAACGCGCCATTGGTGGGGTCGTAATATTTAGGCTCTGGATTCCAGCTGTCGATAACGCCCACCACCTGATAGGGCTTGCGGTTCAAGTAAAGCACCTCACCCACGCTGTTTTCTTTGTTGAAATACTTCAGGCTCAAGGCTTTACCGATCACCACTTCGTAAGCTGGCTGCCGATCTACCTGTTCAGACCACACGGCGCCGTGCAAGAAGGGCACGTTAAAGAGCCGAAAAAAATCGCCATCGGTCACGCGTACACTGCGCAACTCTGGCAATACATCGGGGTTATCACTTTGAATGGCCTGGCCGGTGCGAAACATGGCCGCCTGGGCGCGGGGCAGCGTACCTTCGCGCAGGAACATGGCATCCTGGTAGGTAATCAGCTCCGCGTAGCGCTCCCAGGTGTTCGGGCCCTGGCTCCAGAGCTGCACTGCGTGCAATTGGTCGCTGCGCTCAGCGGCGGGATTAAAGGCCATGACCTGGTAAATATTTAACGACGTAGTGGTAAGGCCAATACCAATGGAAATTGCCAACACCATTAAGGCAGACAGCAGCGGCGTTTTGCGAATGCTGCGCCAGGCCATATCGAGATAATAGAAAAACATAGTGCCCCCTACGCCAGTGCCACGGCTTCAGAAGTCGCCTTACGGCCCTTCTGAAGCGACGTGAAATCACAGACCTGGCCATCCACAATTTGCACGTTGCGCTGCGCCCGGCGGGCCAGCTCTGGGTCGTGCGTGACCATAATGATGGTTGTGCCGGCCTGGTTGATATTTTCCAACAACTCCATCACCTGACGGGCCATGAGGCTATCGAGATTACCGGTGGGTTCATCGGCCAATAGGAAGCGCGGCTCGCCCGCCAGCGCGCGCGCAATAGCTACCCGCTGCTGCTGACCGCCAGACAGTTGCGGTGGTAGGTGCTTAGTGCGCGCAGCCAGCCCCACTTGCTCCAGCGC
This sequence comes from Simiduia sp., assembly GCF_058345725.1. Taxonomy (NCBI): domain Bacteria; kingdom Pseudomonadati; phylum Pseudomonadota; class Gammaproteobacteria; order Cellvibrionales; family Cellvibrionaceae; genus Simiduia; species Simiduia sp. The sequence goes on from NZ_JBTUOC010000008.1 coordinate 24,421, forward strand.
CTGTTCAACCCGGCGCTTGCGCTCGGCGCGGCCAAAGCCCCGGTAGCGCAGCGGCACTTCAATATTTTCCGCCAGATTTAAATCGGGAATCAGGTTGAAGCCCTGAAAAATAAAGCCTATTTTTTCATTGCGAATGCGGGCGCTCTCGCTATCGCTTACGCGGGAGACATCTTCACCGTCTAACAGGTATTCGCCCTGAGTAAAGCCCTCTAAAAGCCCTGCCACGTTCAAAAACGTGGTTTTACCAGAGCCAGAGGGGCCGGTGACCACCACAAACTCGCCTTCCGATACCTGCAAATTGAAATCGCGCAGGGCGTGGGTTTCAACCAGCTCGGTTTGGTAAACCTTTTTGATATTGCGCATGGATAACATAATGCTTCCTTATTGTTCGGGCCATTCGCGAACGGCCGGATGATCACTCGTTAAGTATGTCTGACGATTGTTGGCAACAATCTCATGTTTAAACGCTGTCACTCATTCACTTGCACTTCGGGCGCGTCGCCAAATTCCTGCAGATCGGACACCACCCATTCATCGCCGGCCACACCGCCGGCCACCACTTCCACATGGCTCATACTGCGCGCGCCCAGGGTAACCGCAATGCGCGCCAGCCGATCGCCCCGCCGCACATAGGCCACATCGCCGCCGCTCGATAAAAACGCGCCGCGCGCAACCATCAAGACATTGGGGCGATGCTCTAGCAGAATGCGCGCCGACAAACGCTGATTCTGACGCAGCTTGTATTCGGCTTGGTTGTCAAAGCGCACCCGCGCGGTAACTTCGCGATTGCGCACCTCTGGCGACAGCGACGACAGCTGGCCCACGATTAAGTCGCCGCCTAAGTTCAGCTCCACTTGCATACCCAACCCCAATTCATCGGCGTAGGTTTCCGGCACCGCCAGTTCCGCTTCAAAATCTGTCAGGCTAACAACCGTCATAATTGGCTGGCTGGCGGCCAGGCGCGCCTTTTGTTCGGTCAGCCAATTGCCGATGATGCCGTCGATAGGAGCCACCACATTCAAGGCCGCCACCTGCCGCTCCAACTCGGCAATAATCAGCTGCTGCCGCTCCACGGCGTGCGCCTGGTTGGCCATTTCAAAACTGAGGGTGTCTTTAATTAGTTGCGCCTCTTGCCTGGCGTGCTCAAACAACAGCCGCGCCTTGTGCAAATCGTCTTTGGCTTTTTCGAAATCTATCTGGCTGATCAGATTATTCACCATCAATTGTGCCGAGCGCCGGTTTTCGCGCTCGGCGGCGTCGCGATCCACCGCCGCCATATCGAGCGCCTGGTTGGCCTCAAGCTGCTGCCGGCGCGCGGCCAGCTCTGCACGCGCCAATTCGCTTTCCATACTCGCCAAGACCGAGCGCTGTTGCTGTAATTCGCTGGTCAGTTGGGGGCTGTCGATGGTGGCCAGTAAATCGCCCTCGGCCACCTGGTCACCGGGGTTGCGCAGCAGAGTCACCACGCCGGCCTCGGTGCTGTATAAAATAGGCGCGTTTGCCGCCACAATTTTTCCGGTGGTGGCCACATCTCGCACCAGTGTGCCCTGGGTTAACCGCGCAAAGCGCAGCTCATCGGCGGCCAGAGATTTGGCGGCGCGCTCTTTGCCCAGGCCGGCCCAGACCAGGCCGGTGACCAGCGCTACTGCCAAACCCGTCATTAACACCGGGCGCAAACGGCGCACCTTACTGGGCGCCAAGGGGACATCCTGCCCGCGGGTATCGCGAATCATTGGGCACCTCCGGCTTCCGACACATTCGCTGACGAGGCGGCGCGATGGCCGTAACTTAATACCCGCGTCACCTGCCAACCGTCGGCGGTGCGCCGCCACACCATCACAAATTCGGCCTCGCCCTCGCAGCCCTGCACATCGGTGTGGCAAAAGCGGTGTACGCCCTGAGTCATCGCGCCAAAATTGGCGATGGCTAGGGCGCGAAATGTTTGTGGTACTAAGGCGCGCGTGTAGCGACCGCAGGCGTGCTTGCGCGTGTTATCGAGCATGTCCTGCCGATTCCAGGTAACACCGCCTTGGTCGTGATAAAACTCCACATCTTGCGCAAAGTAGGCCCCGTGCCGCACCAGCTGTGCGGGCTCTGCACAGCGATTAAATGCGGCGAACAACTGGGCATCCAGCGCCTGCAATTCGGAGGTAAGTGCATCGGCCGCCGCTGGCTGTGCAATCAGCCACAGCAACAACAACCCGCTAATTTTTAGTGTGCGCATAGCGCCCCTCTACCCAAATAATTGTAAAAACACTCAGCGGTCACAACGGTCGATCAGCTTTTGGCCTGCTCACCCATCGCTGTCCGCGACTTATTGGTCTTTTGTTTTTTGCTCTTTGCTCATTGCACAGCCTGTGCCAGCTTGTAAATTTTTATAATATTCAAAGACTTAGCGATAAGGTGGGGGAAATACGAACAAGGCGAACTGTCCGCGCGGACAGATAGGCTGTCCGGCGGCCCCCATAGTGTCCGGTGCGGACACAGGCATTCGCACTGCGGTCACTGGGGGTATACAACACCTACGCGAAAAAGGGCAGCCAGAAAATGCCAGCGTCGGCAGATCAGAAAAACACGGAAAGGTGGATTAGCGAGGATGATAGTTTGCAAAAAGTACCGCGAACAGAGCGAATAAAGCAGCGTGGGAGCGGCTAGCGAGCGCAGGGCCCAGTTCCCTGTATTTGTGCCCGGCGGCGCTCCGCCGCTAAGCGCGGGCCGCTCATACGGCTAAACAATCCCGTTTCCAGGCGATACACCACCGCATCCTGGCGCGCGCTGGCATGCCAGGCAGACAGGTGCGCATCAAAGTGAATAAAACCCACGCACAACAGCAGTACACCGGCAGCCGCCGTAACCACCCAAAAAACGCGCCGCCGGCCGCGCCTTGCACACACGACTGTTGCAGCTAGGCGTTCAGATTGTGTTGGCATTGGCTGTTGCTCACTCATGTCACACCTAACACCCTGTAATAACTGGAGGAAAAACACGTTGCAAAAAACAGCCATGGGAAACGGCCGCTCGGCTAATGAGATTGATGAATTGCAGCAATTGTGCCAATAGACACAAGGCCCTAGTGGCGGGGCCTGGCGCATAAAGCTGCGGTCCAAACACCCGTAGAATGTGTCCAATAGCGGACAAAATGTGTCCGGCCGGACACCCTGGCCGTAGCGCCAGGCGCACGGTAATAGCCGTCAACGCTCTATGCTCAACGCCTGCTCGGCAGTTCCGACACCCTGAAATTAGAAATAGTAAACTGCGCCTGAAAACCCGCGCGCGCGTAGAGTGGCCGCCCCGCCTGTGAGGCCTGCAGCACCAGCAGCTCGGCGTCTCTCACATAGCGCGGCTGCAGTAACGCCGTCAAAAACTGGCGCGCAAAACCCTGGCCTTGGGCAGCCGGTAGCACGCCAAACTGATGCAGGCCCAACACAGCCCCCGTGCGAAACCACAGCGCCGTGGCCACCGGTTCATCGCCGTGATACGCCAACAGCAACTCTGCGGCCGGCGCATTAAGCAGCGCCGCCACCGGCGCCAGCGCAATGTCGTAGCCAAAGGCGGCAGCGGCCAGTGCCACCCAGCGCTTTAGTATTTCCTGTGAATCCACAGCCACCAGGCGTAGCGCGCTGGGCGCAACCGTCGCCGGCAAGTTGCCATCGCAGGCAGGCAGGTACATAGCCGTTTGCTGAAACGCGGGCGCACACTGCTGTTGCGCCAGCGCATTAGCCGCGTCGATACCGGCGCCCCAGAGTGGCAACTGCAATAATCGCGCATCTGCCACCGGCAAGGCGCGCAGTGCGGCCAACGCCTGCACACTTGGCGCTTCACACCACACCCGGTGCGGCCAGCTATGGCTGTGCCAAATTTTTCCCCCGGCATTCGCGGCAACCGCGCAGTCACTGGCGCCGAACAAGCGCCAAAGTGTATACAAATTATGTAAGTTGCTGTGCGCCAAACTGTCATCCGCAAGGCGCCCATTCACTGCTTCATCCGCACCCATTGCGCTACCCCTTTGCCGCATCCCAATTAATTAACAGCACACCCGCAAGGAGCGCCACCACACCCAGTAACCTGATGCCGTTCACCGGCCGGTGGGGCAGCTCAAACCAGCCAAAGTGCCCAACCAACATCGCCACCAACAATTGCCCAGTAAGGGCCAGGGCCATCAGTTGGCCCATACCCAGCTTGGGAATTAAAAAATACAGGGTTGAAATACCCAACGCACTTAACAGCCCCCCACCCAGCCACAGGTAACTTGGCACCGCAGATACCAGGGCGCGCGCCGGCAACTGGCGCTGCAGCGCCAACACCGCAATAACCGAAAAAACAATCCCCCCAGCAAAGGCCACACAGCTGGCCAACAACGGGCTACCGAGTAGGCTACCCAAACGGGCATTCATCGCCGCCTGAAGGGCAATGGCGGCACCGGCAAATAAAGCAGAAAGATAAATAGCGTTCATGGGCGCCAGTGTAAGACGCAGTTGGCGCGGGCGTCATCAACATAGGTTGATAACGAGAAAAAGCGGTACACAATATAGTCTGCTGGCTACCTCCGCATTTAGCGACATGCCTTAGTCATAGATAGAGTCCTCACGAAATTCACGCCATTATTATCATCTTTTCTCCTAATAGCTGATCTACGGAACAAGCGTTTATCTTAAGCAAGCGTTTAGATTACGCAGAACTTCAATATAAACACTCGTAACAAAAATCAACTCTTGGTATTCTGCCTTACCTATATCAACTTCGACTTTTATTGAGCTATCAAATTTTGCATGACCTTATAACTAGTTACTATTTCTTAAGCTATAACATATCAATCCACTTATGTGCTGTTTTTATTGGCCCGCGTGATAGAAACAAAATTTGAAAGAACTCTATTGCTCTCTGGTAGTGGCTTATACCCTCCAGACTCCAATTAGGCGGAAGCGATTTAATATTCCCCAAAAAACGAGCATGAACGCCCTGATCAGTTTCTTTCAAACTGGAAACACGTCGAATATCAATACAAACACTCTTCTGCCGCCCTATCAGCCTCATCCTGAACTTAATCTAACTGAATTTTTTACGGCGAGAATATTTCGGCTTAGGCACTATGCAAAATTTGTCTTCAGATCAATAAGGCGACAAATAATCTTCACTGCCAAGTCTTAACCAAAGGGCCAGAGATCATGACATTGTTTCAATAACTGGCGTCAAGGAATCTGGTCTATTGATTCGTTTCAGCCATTCATTTGAAAGGCTGTATAATTGCGACTCTCCCACTCCCTTGTCACAGGCTATCTATCCACTTTCTCATAAAGTTAATCCAACTTCGTCAAGCATTGCCGCCCCTTTCTAGACCAGGCAAGGCCAGCTTTTTTGAACACGCGGCGTTTCTTCACATCGCCAACGCCTTGCGAATTCTGCTCAGCTGTGTGGGCGTAATGCCGAGGTGGGCGGCAATGTGGTATTGGGGTAACCGTTGGTGTAAGGCCGGGTGGTCGGTTACAAAGCGCAGGTAGCGGCTGCGGGCGTCTTCCTGTACCAGCTCTACCTCGCGCGCGTCTTTGGCGAGCAGCCAGTTGCGCTCTAGGTAGTGTATGTGAAAAATTTTTAATGCTTCATCGCGCATTAGCTGAAGGCGGTAGGCCTTGAAGTCGATCAACACCAAGGATGTGGGCTCGAGGGTTTCCAAGGTAAAGCGCGAGGGCGATTGTGTTAGCAGTGCCGCCATCGAGCCCGGAAAACTGCCCTCGGCAAAGAAATTTTTATTGTACTCGCGGCCCTCGGCATCCGTCACAAAACTGCGCACTAGGCCCGACACCACAAAGCCAAAACTTGTGGGCAACTGGCCGGCGGGATACAGGGCTGCGCCCTTGGGCAGCCCCTGCACTTTGGCCATGGCAACCAGGTGCTGCCAACTGCTATCTGGAATGGGCGCATAGGCTTGCATGGCGCTGCGCAATTGCGCCAAGGCCTGCGTTTCTGTGGGTGGCTGTGCAGTCATAGGGGTGGCCCGCCAGTGCTGGTTTTAAACAAGGTGCGAATTTAATGCGTTATCGCAACCACCAAGGTAATCACCAGCGCCCCCATGAGGTTGATGACCAAACCCTCGCGCGCCATACGCGCCACGGTAAATTCGCCCGTGCCGTACACAATGGCGTTGGGCGCGGTTGCCACGGGCAGCATGAAAGCGCAGCTGGCAGACAGGGCCGCGGGCAACATTAGTAGCAGCGGGTCGATATTGGCACCGATGGCGGCCGCCGCCAGAATGGGCATGAGCAATGTGGTAGTGGCGGTGTTGCTGGTAATTTCGGTGAGAAATGTCACCGACAAGGCCACACACAACACCAGCAGCCACACCGGCAGGTGCGACAAGGCGCCCAGTTTGGCGCCGATGGCGGCCGACAAACCGGTGGCGGTAAAGGCCGAGGCCAGGGCAATACCGCCAGCAAATAGGATTAACACGCCCCAGTGAATGTTACTGGCGTGCTCCCAATCCAGCAGGCGCCCGCCTTCGCCGTCGGGCAACATGGCCAAAACAATCACCGCGGTAAATGCCACCGCCGCGTAGTTGGCGGTGGGCAAATCCAACCAGCCCTGCCAGCCGCCGGCGGGCTCGGTCAGCGTCATCCAGGCCAGCGCCGTTAGCGCAAATACCCACAGCACGCGTTTTTCGGCGGGCCGCCACGCCGTGGGCGCGGGCAGGGTTAGCTGGGCGGAATCGGATAGATGCCGGGTTAACCACCAGGCCGCCAGCGGCAACAACAATGCCACCACCGGTAGCGCGGTCAGCATCCAACCCACAAATGAAATGGTTTCGCCGGTGCTATTGGCGTAGACCTGTAAAAATATCACATTGGGCGGCGTGCCAATCGGCGTACCCAAACCGCCAATGCTGCCGGCGTAGGCAATGCCCAACAGCAGTGGCACAGAAAAGCGTTTATCGTGGGCGCGCTCAATCACCGCCAAGGCCACGGGCAATAGCATCAGCACGGTGGCGGTATTGGAAATCCACATGGACAAGCTCGCGCTGGCCAGCATAAAACCAAACACCAGCCGGCGATAACTGCTGCCGCCGCACAGGCGCACCATGGCCATGGCCAAGCGCTGGTGTGCGCTACTTTTTTCCATGGCCTTGGACAACATAGCACCGCCGGCCAGCAATAAAATTAACGGCGAGCCATAGGCCGCCGCCACCTGTTGACCATCCAAAATACCCAGCAGCGGAAACACGCCCAGGGGAATTAGCGACGTAATGGGAATGGGAATGGGCTCAAACACCCACCAAAGGCCGCACACCACCGTTAAGCCCGCCGTCAGGCAGGCCGACATTTGCCAACCGTAGAGCGACAAAATATAACCAAGCAGCGCGCCCAGTGCGGGCGCCAACCATAAAAGGTGCGATTTGATGCCGGTCATGGCCTATGGGCTTCCCTTCGTTTTTTATTGTTAATTGCAGCCGGTGTTTAAGGCTCGCAGTTGGCCTGCCAAAACTGCTTCGCCACGCGGGCGCTGTGGCTGGCTTTGTCTAGGGCAAATTGCCGGGCGGCGGCGTGCAAGGCTTGGGTGGCCGCCGCCGGATCTTGGGCGCGCGCAAGCTGCTCGCTAAAGAGCGCATCGACCACGGCAAAGTAGTCGTCCCAACCGGCCGGGTAAAAGCTCAGACACAGGCCGAACCGATCGGCCAGCGACAGCTTTTCTTCCACACCGTCGCCGTAGTGCAGCTCGTTATTACGCAGCGCGACGCCGGCGTTATCTTGTGCCTGCTCGGGCATCAAATGGCGGCGATTACTGGTGGCGTAAAGCAGCACATTTTCCGGCGGCAATTCAATGGAACCTTCAAGCACACTTTTTAAGGGTTTATAGCCGCCCTCGCCCGCCTCGAACGAGAGGTCGTCGCAGAACACAATAAAGCGCTGTGGCAGGGTGCGAATATCGTCCACGATATCCGGTAAATCTTTGAGGTCGTCCTTGTCCACTTCTATCACGCGCAGCCCCTGCGGTGCTAAGTGGTTGAGCAAGGCCTTAACCAGGCTGGACTTACCGGTACCGCGGGCGCCCCAAAGCAGCGCGTGATTGGCGGGCCGGCCCGCCAGAAAGCGCTGGGTGTTTTCCAGCAGGGCCTGCTTTTGCGTATCAATACCCAGTAAATCTGCCAGCGCAATGGTGTCTAACCGCAACGCCGGCCGCAGGCAATTTTTACGCGCGCGCCAAATGGCGGCGTGGGTATTGGTCCAATCGAGTGTCATGCCCCCTGCATAGCCTCCAGTGCCGCCACCAGTGCTTCCATGTCGTGCTGCGAGCCGATGCTAATGCGCAGGTAGTCGCTGATGCGCGGCTTGTTGAAGTAGCGCACAATAATTTGCTTGGCGCGCAGGGCTTCAAAAACGGTTTTTGCATCGGCGTGCGTGGGTTTGGCAAACACGAAATTGGCCTTGGAGGGCAGCACCTCAAAGCCCAGCCGCTGCAAGGCCTGGGTGGTGTAATCGCGAGTGGCCACCACCTGCGCGCAGGCCTGTTTGAAATAGGCATCGTCGTTAATGGAGGCCACGCCCGCCAACTGCGACAGGCGGTCTACGGGGTAGGAGTTAAAACTGTTTTTGACCCGTTCCAGCGCCTCGATCAAGCCCGCAGACCCAATGGCGTAGCCCAGGCGCAGACCCGCCAGCGCGCGCGATTTAGACGTGGTGTGTACCACCAGCAGGTTGTCGAATTCGGCAATCAAGGGCAGCGCCGACTCCGCACCAAAATCCACATAGGCTTCATCTACCAACACCACCGAATCGCGATTGGCCTGTAGCAGCCGGCGAATGTCATCCAAGGGCAGCGCCAGGCCGGTGGGCGCATTGGGGTTGGCAAACACGATGCCGCCGTTGGGTTGGCGATAGTCCTCCAGTGCCAAGCTGAAATCCGCGCGCAGCGGTACTGTGTTAAAAGCGATGTTGTACAGGTTGCAGTACACCGGGTAAAAGCTGTAGCTCACATCCGGAAACAGCAGCGGCCGGGGCTGCTGAAAAAATGCGTAAAACGCGTGTGCCAATACCTCGTCTGATCCGTTGCCCACAAATACTTGGTTGGCGCCCACACCGTAGTAGCCCGCCAGGCTGTCGACCAGCACCTGCGAATTTGGATCTGGATAGAGCCGGAGCCGATCCACCTCGGCCTGGGTGATGGCCTCGAACACCGCCGGCGACGGCGGCAGCGCACTTTCGTTGGTGTTGAGCTTAATCAACTTCTGGGCCTTGGGCTGCTCGCCCGGCACATAGGGTTCAAGCCGCGCGACGGCGGGGCTCCACAAACGGCTGGTAGACTGGGTCATGGCGCGATTCTGCTTAGTATCTGTAGGTAAGAAAGGTGCCGAGTATATCCCAAGCGCCCGCTAAAGTTTATGCGCCGGCAGGTGTGGGGGCCGCCGCGCTGCACCTGGCGCGCCCGGCTGGTTTATACTGGCAAGGCTCAATGCGACTTTCGCTCACACTCACGCCAAAAGGATTACGGCAGATGCCACTGTTACTACTCGCCATACTTATTCAACTTGCACTGGTGGTGCACGTGATTAAAACCGGGCGCGACCACATGTGGATTTGGATACTGCTGATGGCGCCCATGATTGGCGGTTTGGCCTATCTGGTGGTTGAGTTACTGCCGGAGTGGAGCCGGGGCGCGGCGGCCCACAAGGTGCGCAAAAAAGTGGTGGATATGACCGACCCCCACCGCGATTTGCGCCAGGCCCACGCCCATTTGCGCAATAACGACACGGTGCAAAACCTGATTAACATGGCGGAAGAGTGCATGGCCAAGGGCCTGTTCGAAGACGCCGAAGGCTTTTGGCGCCGCGCGCTCAAGGGCCAGTTCGCCAACGACCCGGTGCTGCTCGAAGGCTTGGCGCGCGCACAGTTCGGCGACAAGCGCTACGCCAATTGCCGGGTGACACTGGAAACCTTAATTGAAGCCAACCCCGATTACCGCTCTAAAATCGGCCACGTGCTCTATGCGCGCAGCCTGTTTGAAATGGGCGACACCGAGGGCGCCCTCAAGGAATTCAGCGCCCTGCGCGAATACCACCCCACGGCGCTGGTGAAATATCACCTGGGCGAACTGCTCTACCAACACAACCGCCCCACCGATGCACTGGCGCAATACAGCAGTATTCTCGAAGAGGAAAATGCCTGGGACCCGAGCGGCGAAAGCGATAAACCCTGGCTGGATAAAGCAGCCGCGCGCCTGAAAAACCTGCAAACCCACTGAGCAGCAACGGTTTCTGCAGCAGTCCAACCGAGCCCGCGTTAGCGTTGAAACACAATCGCACCCAAAAGCCGCGCCTGGGCAGCGGCCTTTGGGTGCGATTGTCAGCGCTGGTTTTAGCTGAAGGTTACAGTTGCCGGTAGGCTTCGCCCAATGCTTGCATGGCCTCGCGCAACTGGTGATCGGCGTGGTAGGGCGCCGGCCCAAAACGCAGGGCGTGACCGCGCGCATCGGTGTAGACCCCCTGTTTGGCCAGCAATTGGCACAGGGTACCGGCCGCCGGTGTTTGCACCACTAAAAAGCCCGCGCGCTCCGACAGCGCCAACTCGTGGTCTAGCTGGATATCCTCGGTGGGTAAATCCAGGCCCTCGAAGGTGGTAGCCAATACCGCCAACTGGTGTTGACTGATTTTCCGCAACAATTCCGGCGTCAGCCCCTGCTCTTCAAAAAAGCGAAACACCCGGGCGGCCCGGTAGTGGCTGGTGGGGTCGTAGGTAGAGCCGGCAAAACGGGCCGCGCCCTTGCCGTAGTGCACCTGGTTGTCGGGCTGACTTTCCAGCAGGCCAAACTCGGCGTACCAACCGGTGTTGACCGGGCGCAACTCGCAATCGGGCGGCACGCGCATAAAGCAATTGCCTTCGCCTAGCTGGCAGTACTTGTAGCCGCCGCCCACGATAAAGGCCGAGTCCAGCCCCAAATTGTGCACGTTCACGGGCAACACGTTTAGCGAGTGGTACATGTCGACCAACAACTGCGCACCCTGGTAGCGGCACTGTTGCGCCACGGCGTGAAAATCGTTGACCACGCGGCTGGAATTAAAAAAGACCTGCGACACCATCACCGCCGCCGTGGTTTTATCCACCACCTTGGCCAGGCGTTCGCTAAAGGTATTGGCGGGGTATTGCGCCACCACAATTAATTCTACGCCCTCTTCCTGCAGCCGGGTTAGCTGCCGGCGCAAAGTGTGAAACTCGCCGTCACTGGTCACAATGCGCGGGCGCGCCACCAGGTCCAATGCCGAGATAAAGCGCATCACCAGCTCGTGGGTGTTTTGCGCCAGCGCGATTTCGGCTTCGGGTTCGTTTAGCAGGCGCCGAAAACCGGCGCGCACCTGCTCGGCCATTTGTTCGGCCTTGGCCCATTTGTTATCCACCAGTTCGGCGGCGTCGTGCCAGGCCTGTTCCTGGGCGCCCAGGCTGCAGTCGGGCCAGGCCTGATGCGAGTGGCCGGTTAACAACAGGCGATCGGCCACGCGAAAATGGCTGTAGTGTTGGGCCAGCGGATTCACTGCGCCTTTGAGGTCTTCAATAGTGATGGTCATGGTAGGTTTCTCACAGGCGGTAGCGAATATTCCAGAGGTCTGGGTACAGGGGCGCAAACAGCGTCGAACGCAAATATTCCGCGCCGCTAGAGCCACCGGTGCCGGGCTTCATGCCGATGGTGCGCTCTACCATTTTGACATGGCGGTAGCGCCATTCTTGCAGGCCCTCGTCGATATCCACCAGTGCCTCCATAATTTCCGACAGAAGCGGCTCGGTGCGGTAAATGGTGATCAACAGCTCTTGCACCTCGCTGTCGGGCTTGACGCTTTCGGTCAGGTCGCGCTTCATCACATCCAGCGGGACGGCAAAGCCCCGGCGCGACAAAAATGCCAAAAACGCATCCCACAGGGTGGGCGCCGCCAGGCGCGCCAGCAGCCGCTCGCGCTCGCGACTGCCCTCTGGGTAAGGCGACAACTTAGACACATTTTTCATGCCCAGTAAAAATTCCAATTCGCGAAACTGGAAGGACTGAAAACCCGAGGCGGTATCTAAAAATTCGCGGAACGACGAAAACTCCAATGGCGACAATGTCTCTAAAATATCTACCTGCTGCACCAGCGTTTTAAAAATGGTGCGCACGCGCTTGAGTGTGTGCAGGCAGCGGTAGCGCTCGTCTTCTGCAAATAACACCACCAGGTGGTCCAGCTCGTGCAGCAACTGCTTAAACCACAGCTCGTAGGCCTGATGAATGGTGATAAACAACAGTTCATCGTGCTCTGGGCCCTTAGACAGCGGTTGTTGTAGCGCAATCAGTTCATTGACCTTCAGATAGTCGCCATAGGTTAACGCCATGAAATACTCACTTATTCAATCGATAGGGGTAGTTTGGTTGTCTTGTTTCTGCGCGCGCACTCAGAAAAAACTGCTGGTTTCGGCCAGCGAGTGCTTGCTGATATTGGGCACTTGCACGCCCGCTGCGGGGTAGCCCACCACCAGCAATATGTAGGGTCGCTCGTCGTCGGGGCGCTTTAAAATAGTGTTTAAAAATTTCATCGGGCTTGGGGTGTGGGTCAGCGTGGCCAAACCCGACAGGTGCAGCGCAGAGATCAGCATGCCCGTCGCAATGCCCACCGACTCACTGGTGTAATAATTTTTGTGTTTGCCGCCGTCGTTGCCGGGGTTGAACTTTTGCAGAAAAATACCGATCAGCACGGGCGCCGTTTCTAAAAACGGTTTTTGATCATCGGTGCCCAGGGGCGCCAAATCCGCCAGCCATTCCTCTGAGGCGCGGCGCTGATAAAACTCGCGCTCCTCGGCCTCGGCCGCCAGACGTATTTCGCGCTTTACGGCCGGGTCTGTGACTACGGCAAAGTGCCAGGGCTGTTTATTGGCACCGCTTGGCGCCGTGCCAGCTGCCAGCAAAGCTTGCTGAATGACCGCCATGGGCACCGGCTCCGGCGAAAATTCGCGAACACTGCGGCGCTTGCGCATCCTCTGGTAGAATGCCTCGGCCTCCCGGCACATGCTGGCCTCGGTCATGCGTTCAAACTGCAGGGGGATAAAGGCTTCGGCGTTCATGGGCGCTCCTGTTGTGATTTTGTCACAGGTGATTATTGTAGTGTGTCGCAGCGGCGGCGCAGGCCTTGCTGGCCGTTGCCAGCCTATTGCTTGGGGCTGCACGCAACGCCTGTGCACTGGCACCCCACCCGCTCACGCCATTTCTATGATTGCATGATAAGGTTACATATGAAACCATTGTGCTCCTCGAATGGCAACCTCAAGACGGCTGCTTTGTAAGATGACTATTGAAAAAAACGCAATTACCCAACTGCAACTGGCAGATTTTTTACCCTACAAGTTGTCGATACTGGCCAACCGCATCAGCTATGCCATCGCCGATGCCTATTCCAGCCGCTTTCACCTGACCATCCCCGCCTGGCGAGTCATGGCGGTATTGGGCCTGGAAGACAATCTAACCGCCGCCGATTTAGTCACCCGCACCGCCATGGATAAGGTTGCCATCAGCCGGGCCGTGGCCAGCTTGCTGGAGATGGCCTGCATTCACCGCGAGCTGGACCCAGACGACCGCCGCCGCTCGCTGCTGACCTTGACCGACAAGGGCCGCGACATCTACCAGCGCATCATCCCGCTGGCGCGCTGCTACGAACAGGACCTTTTGAATCAATTGAGCGACGACGAACAACAGGCGCTCAAACACATCACCAACAAATTAATGAAACGCGTAAATCAGTGGGAAAAACAAAACGTCAATCCCGCCAGCCTCCAGGAGACCCAAGATGTTTGAAGTATTGACCGCGCTCCCCGCCGACCCCATTCTGGGCCTGTCTGCCGCTTACAAAGCCGACAGCCACCCGCAAAAAATTGACTTGGGCGTGGGCGTTTACAAAGACGAGCAAGGCAATACGCCCGTGCTAAAAGCGGTCAAGCAGGCCGAGTTGGACTACCACAACCGCGAAACCACCAAGGTGTACATTGGCCCACCGGGTTCGGCTGAAGCCAATACCCTGCTGCAAAACCTGATTTTTGGCGCCGACCACCAGGCCGTCACCAGCGGCCGAGTGCGCACCATTCAGACACCCGGCGGCTGCGGCTCGCTGCGCGACGCCGCCGAGCTGATTAAAAAGGCCAACCCCAAGGCCACCGTGTGGGTGTCGGACCCCACCTGGGCCAATCACATTCCACTGTTGGGCAACGCCGGCCTGACCATTAAAACCTACCCCTACTACGACCACGCCACCAAGGGCGTTAACTTCAGCGCCATGATGGACACCCTGAAAGCAGTGGGCAAAGGCGACCTGGTACTGTTGCACGGCTGCTGCCACAACCCTTGCGGCGCCGACCTCAGCCAGCCCCAATGGCAGGCCATTGCCGAGCTGGCGGTGCAAAACGGCTTCACCCCCTTTATCGACATGGCCTATCAGGGCTTTGGCGAGGGCCTGGAGCAGGATGCCTACGGCGTGCGCTTGCTGGCCGACACTGTGCCCGAGCTAATAGTGTCTAGCTCCTGCTCGAAGAACTTTGGCCTCTACCGCGAGCGCGCCGGCGCCCTGTCGATCATGTACGCCAGTAGCCAAGATGCCGATAAGGGCCAAAGCAACCTGCTTAGCGTGGTGCGCGGCATCTACTCCATGCCGCCCAACCACGGCAGCGCCATTGTCGAAACCATTCTGGGCAGCCCGACGCTGACCGCCACCTGGCACCAAGAGCTGGCCGAGATGCGCGAGCGCATTAAATCGCTGCGCGCACTGCTCAACCAAAAGCTGCAGGAAAAAGGCGCCGAGGGCGACTTCAGTTTTATCGAGCGCCAATCGGGTATGTTTTCTTTCTTGGGCATTAATAAAGAACAAGTGCACAGCCTGGTGCACGATTACAGTATTTATTTGGTAGACTCCAGCCGCATCAATATTGCGGGCATTAGCTTGGCTAATGTGGACTACCTGGCAGACTCGATTGTTGCCGTACTGAAAAAATAAGGACACCCATGAAACCCTGGAGCCCGGACAGCTGGCGATCACACCCCATTCACCAGCAGCCCACCTACCCAGATGCGGCCGCGCTCGCGGCCGTGGAAGCGCAACTGGCCAAGTTGCCGCCGCTGGTATTTGCCCAGGAGGCACGCGACCTGCAAGCCCAGCTGGCACGGGCGTGCGAAGGCAAAGCGTTTTTACTGCAGGGCGGCGACTGCGCCGAGAGCTTTGCCGATTTTTCCGCCAATAGCATTCGCGATACTTTTAAAGTATTGCTGCAAATGGCGGTGGTGCTCACTTACTCGGGCCGCAAGCCGGTGGTTAAGGTGGCGCGCATGGCGGGCCAGTTTGCCAAGCCCCGCTCGGCCGACACCGAAACCATCGATGGCGTAACCCTGCCCGCCTACCGTGGCGACATTGTTAACCAGTTGGATTTCACCGAGCAGGCGCGGGTGCCAGACCCCAGCCGCATGCTGCAGGCCTACCACCAGTCCACCGCCACGCTGAACCTAGTGCGCGCCTTTGCCACCGGAGGCCTGGCCGACCTGCACAAGGTCAACCAGTGGAACCTGGACTTTGCCGAGGCCAGCCCGCTGCGCGAGCGCTATCTGGAAGTGGCCGAGCGCATCCAGGACGCGCTGGCGTTTATGGAAGTGTGTGGCGTGAGTTCAGACAACACACCGCCGCTGCACGCCACCCACCTGTACACCTCGCACGAAGCGTTGCTGCTGAATTACGAACAGGCACTCACGCGCAAAGACAGCCTGACCGGCAACTGGTACAACTGCTCTGCGCACATGCTCTGGATTGGCGAGCGCACCCGCCAGCTGGATGCCGCGCACGTGGAGTTTTTCCGCGGCATTCACAACCCCATTGGTGTGAAGGTGGGGCCGGGCATGCAGCCCGACGAAATGATTCAACTGATCGACGCCCTGAATCCAGACAATATTCCGGGCCGCCTGACGCTGATTACCCGCATGGGCGCCAATAACCTGGCCGACAAATTGCCGACACTGGCGCGAAAGGTGAAAGCCGAAGGGCGCAAGGTGGTCTGGTCGTCCGACCCCATGCACGGCAACACCGTCAAGGCCAGCAGCGGCTATAAAACCCGCTCGTTCGACGATATTCTCGCGGAGATCAACCACTTTTTTGCCGCCCTGCGCGCCGAGGGCCAGGAGCCCGGCGGCATTCACCTGGAGATGACCGGCCAGCACGTCACCGAGTGCACCGGCGGCGCCTACCAGATCAGCGAAAGCGATTTGGCAAACTGCTACCGCACCCAGTGCGACCCGCGCCTGAACGGCGATCAAGTATTGGAGATGGCCTTCTGCATTGCCGAGCGGCTGCGCGCTTGAACTGCTAGGCGCCTAAACCAAGCGGCGACGGAACCAAGCGCCGCGTAATTTAAGCGACGTTTGAACATCAGCCCATAAAAAAGCCGCGCAGAGCGCGGCTTTTTTGTTGCCCAAACTGTGCGGTTACTGCTTTTCAAACACCAACTGAAAGCTCACCGGTACCTGCGTGGCGATGGCGTTTAATTTGGCCACCGCTTGCAGCGCCTGCACACCGGCCTGCATGCCAAACTCTGCCGCATTAATCACGACTGGCGCGCGGTTCACTACCTGAAAACCGCCGCCGGCCAGGGCGGTCACCCGGCAGGGCACGGTGAGCGTCTTTTTTACGCCGTGCAGGCTCAGCGCCAACGCCGGCTCCACATCTACAAACTCGCCGACCTTTAAACCGCTAAAGCGACTCATATCCAATTGCGCCGCCACGTCGGCGGTGGCGAACTTGACAGTATCAAACAGCAATTTCTGCATACGTTCGTTGCGAATGGCGATGCCGGTTTCGACCGAGGCCAGGTCGACAGAGAAGGTGGCATTGCCCGCGGCATTAATGGCACCGTTTAATTGACCAAAGTGGTGCACCTCTGTGACAGCGCCATTTTTCACGGAAATAAAGTGCATTGAAGACTGGTCGGGTTTCAGATTCCAATCGGCCCAGGCACTGGTTGCCAGGCATCCCAACATTGCGGCCACTGCTAACTGCTTCATGATTAACTCCTTTGGTATGGGGTAAAACGTCGCGATGGCATAGAATACCCGCGCACCTCGGCGTCGTCTGCCTTTATTTGCTGTGCAGTGCACCAATAGGTACCGCTATACTAAACACGGCTCGCTAAATAACCTTGCATCTGAGCCTTTGCCGGGAGCGCCTGCTTTGCCCTCAGACATCCAATTTTTTCTCGCCAGAGCCGGAGATCTACAAGACTGGCCCGACCCGCAAAATTGGCTGTGCAACGATGAAATCCACCGCTATGTGGCCATGGGCTCTAGCGCTCGACGCCTGGAGTTTATCAAGGGTCACTGGCTGATGCGCTTGGCCATTGGCTATATCACCGGCCGTGCGCCCGACAGCTTTGCCGTGCAGCAACCGGAAAAATCCCCGCCCCTGTTTACCGATGTACCCGGCCTAGTCACCAGCCTGTCGCACTGCAAGGGCTGGCTCGGGCTGTTGGTGCTGCAAAATGCACACACGCCGGCGCTAAAAATAGGTATCGATATCGAAACCGAGCGAGCCAGGCCTAACTTAACGCGCTTGGCAGGGCACAGCTTCGGTGCCGACTGGCTGGCGGCGCACGAATCGCAGCTACTGCCCCAATTTTTTCAGCGCTGGACTCGCTGTGAGGCGGTGGTCAAAGCGAGCCACCTACCACTGGGCACGCAATTACTGCGCGGACAAATTTTCACCACCGCCGAGCCTCAGAGTGCGGGCCTGTGGGTGTACCACCATCGCTGGGTACCCAAAGCGGAGGCAGAGGAACCTCTGCATCTGAGCATTGCCACTCCCTACCCGGTAACGCTGGAAGGACACTGCTGGAGCGGCGATCACTTTCAGCCGGTGCAATGGCCTTTTTCTACGGCGCGTGCGCCCCTGGATTAAATGCTCGACGCGCTCAGTTGTCGTCGTATTTTTTTGAGTTATCCAATATGTCCAACACCTTGCGATAAACACCGCGCGTGAATACCTGGGAATACTCTTCCAGCAAGTCCACGCCGGAAAGCACAAATACCACCAGCACACTGAATTTAAAGGCCACCAACAGCTTGCCAATGGCCACGCAGACACCGATGGCCGACAACACCCAAATCGCCGCCGCCGAGGTCACACCCATAACCACGCCCTTGCGCGCTAACATCACGCCTGCGCCCAAAAAGCCCACCCCAGTGATGACCTGGCCAATAATGCGCGAGGGGTCGGTCATGTGCGACGACACGCTGATCGAGGCCGCAATGAATATATAGGTCCCCAGCACGATAAGAATCGAGGTGCGAATACCCACCGGCTTGCCGCGCAACTGTCGCTCCAAGCCCACCAAACCACCACACGCCAAAGCCGTACCCACCGATGCCCAATCAAAGGGCGCGATACTCACCCACGACTGCCAATCCATAAACTCCCCCATTGAATGCGAACGCCCGAAGCAAGATACCCCAGTACAGTATCAGTGTAGTCTGCCGGGCCCGCGCTAGACACTGTGCCCTTAAAAACCGAAGGATTATTTTATTTGATTCCGAGGGCAGATTATTGCTTGACCACTCCCCGCTTTGGTCTTAACTTTCGCCACCTCAAACGTCCATGCTGGCACGCTCCACCCACAGCTGTTACGCTGACTCGTCAGTGAGCCCAAGTGAGGATACGGATAGGGTGAACGCTCGGTAGAACACCGCGCGCAAATCCAGACGTTTCAATGACCTCTGAGTCCCAACCATCACCAGATTGGAGCGAATTGCAGCATGCAGCAACGAATCGATATCAACGATTACTTTTCCCCCGAAGCCTTCAAGCGTATTAAAGACCTGGCCGACACCAAAGAAACCCCCTTTGTGGTGGTGGACAAGGCCACGGTAGCCGAGCACTACGACGACTTGGTCGCCGGATTTCCGGTGGCAAAAATTTACTACGCTGTCAAAGCCAACCCCGCCGACGAACTGATTGCGTTGCTCAAAGACAAGGGCTCGAATTTCGACATTGCCAGCATTTACGAATTGGACAAGGTGATGGCGCACGGCGTCAGCGCCGATCGGATCAGTTTTGGCAACACCATTAAAAAGAGCAAAGACATTCGCTACTTTTACGACAAAGGCGTGCGACTTTTCTCTACCGACTCGGAAGCCGACCTGCGCAACATTGCCAAGGCCGCGCCCGGCTCAAAAATTTACGTGCGCATTTTAACTGAGGGATCGCAAACCGCCGACTGGCCACTGTCGCGCAAGTTTGGCTGTCAAACCGACATGGCCATGGATTTGCTGGTAATGGCGCGCGACCTGGGCTTAACACCCTACGGCATTTCTTTCCACGTAGGCTCCCAGCAGCGCGACATTGGCGTATGGGACGCTGCCATCGGCAAGGCCAAAGTCATTTTTGAGCGCCTGAAAGAAGAGGATGGCATCGCACTGAAAATGATTAACATGGGCGGCGGCTTTCCCGCTAACTATGTGACCAAAGCCAATAGCCTGACCACCTACGCCGAGGAAATCACGCGCTTTTTGGAAGAAGACTTTGGCGACGAAATGCCAGAAATCATCCTGGAGCCAGGCCGCTCACTGGTGGGCAACGCGGGCATTTTGGTGAGCGAAGTGGTGTTGATTTCCAAAAAATCACACACCGCCTTAAACCGCTGGATTTTTACCGACGTGGGCAAGTTTTCCGGCCTGATCGAAACCATGGACGAGTCCATTAAGTACCCCATCTACGTCGAGAAAACCGGCGAACTGGAAGAGGCCGTGATTGCCGGCCCCACCTGCGACAGCGCCGATATTATGTACGAAAACTACATGTACGGTCTGCCGCTCAATTTGGCCATTGGCGATCGGTTGTACTGGATCTCCACCGGTGCCTACACCACCAGTTATTCGGCAGTGGAATTTAACGGCTTCCCGCCGCTGAAAGACTATTTCGTCTAAGACATTACCCACCACCGCTGCCCCTGGGCGCAGCGGTGGTTCGCCCCCCACAGCAAGCCTTCCATCAACCCTAAGCCTAACACCGCCGCGTCTCGCTGAGCCCTATGGCACCGCCCTCGCGCGCGCAGCCAAATGTGGTAAAGTGCGCCCGTCTTAAAAACACCAACGGTTTACCCATGGCACAGCTGTATTTTTATTACTCCACCATGAACGCGGGCAAGTCCACCACCTTACTGCAATCGGCTTATAACTACCGCGAGCGCGGCATGGAAGTAAGCCTCTACACGGCAGCCATCGATGATCGCTTTGGGGTGGGTAAAATCAGTTCGCGCATTGGCCTGGATGCCGATGCCAACCTGTTCGATGCCAACACCGATTTTTGGCACGAAATCAGCGATCAACTACGCAAGAAAACCATTGATTGTATTTTGATGGACGAGGTGCAGTTTCTCAGCAAAGATCAGGTGCGCCAACTCGCAAAAATTGCCGATGAGCTAGACATTCCCGTGCTTTGCTATGGCCTGCGTTCAGACTTTTTGGGCAATCCCTTCGAGGGCAGTATGTACCTGCTCACCTGGGCCGACAAGCTTTCTGAAATTAAAACTGTGTGCCACTGCGGGCGCAAGGCTACCATGGTGTTGCGCGTAGACGAGCAGGGCCGCGCGGTAAAAGAGGGCGAGCAAATTGAAATTGGCGACAGCTCTCGCTATGTTTCCGTGTGCCGTAAACACTACTACTCAGAAATTACCGAATAACCGCCAGAAGTCTATTTTCCTTGCCGGTATTTATCGTTCAGACCCAGCCCTTGGGCAATCAGTGCCAACGCCGCGACTAGGCGTTTTTCTTGCGTAGCGGCGCGCTTGGCACCGCCAATGTGCTCGGCAAACTCGCGCTGTTTGTAGGGCGCCAGTGCGGCAAATGCCGCCGCTAACTTAGCATCTGCCGACAGCGCCTGTTGCAATAACGCCGGCAGTTCAAGTGGCGCCGGCGTAGTGGCGACGCGCCTGCCCGCTGCCTGCAGTGCGATGGCCTCTTGGATGTAAGCTGCGATCAACGCCTCGTCCAGCCAGTCGTCGGGTCCAAAGCGCCACTGGCGCATGGCCTGGGTTTTACCCGATTGCGCATTCACCAATTGCCCGGCGCGATCGGCCAAGAGTGCACCTTGAAAAAACCATAGCCCCACATATTGCTTAAAAGCCGCCAGGCCCACCACGTTTTTGCCAGCCAGTGCATACACAGGTGCCCCCCATTTCACACTCTCCAGCAGCGGCGTTGCCAATAGCAGCGCGCGCAGTTGCCGCAATTGCACGCGCCATTGCGAGTGTTTTTCGATATAGGCCTGTACGGTATCGGATTGCGTCATGGTAATAGCGCACCTCCTGTTTTGCGCTGGCGGCAGCGCCCACTAGCGGCCTCGCTGCAGCTCGTAAACACACATGTTGACGGCCGAGGCCAGGTTCAGCGATTCGATTTTAC
>NZ_JBTUOC010000009.1:0-44136 GCF_058345725.1 Simiduia sp.
CCTATGGCCGCGGCCATAGGCTCTTCGATCAAGCGAACCTCGCGTGCGCCCGCGCCCAAAGCCGACTCGCGAATGGCGCGTTTTTCAACTTCGGTGGACAGACAGGGAACACAAATCAGTACCCGCGGGGACGGCTGAAACCAGCTGTTTTCGTGCACTTTGCGAATAAAGTGCTGCAACATTTTTTCGGTGACCTGAAAATCGGCAATCACGCCGTCTTTCAAGGGCCGGATTGCAGTGATGTTGCCCGGTGTTCGGCCCAACATGCGCTTGGCTTCAACACCGACCGCTTCGACAATTTTTGAGCCATTGTGCTGGCGAATGGCAACCACAGACGGCTCGTCTAAGACGATACCGCGCTCACGTACATAAATTAGGGTATTGGCCGTGCCCAGATCAATGGACAGGTCGTTTGAAAACACTCCGCGCAGGCGTTTAAACATGGGTGGGTCGCACCTTACTGCTAAATAATCTGAATAGTTGTTGGGATTCGGGCCTACTTATTAGAGCCTGTTACGCTCACGCTATTCTGAAATGAGACCTGATCCAGCGTTCAACAGGACCTGCCAGACAGGATTTGCGCAGGTTAATGGCCACTTCGTCCATAATCCACGCACTCTAACAACGGCAGGGATTTTGAGCAAGGCGCAAATATGGTAACTTTAGCGCCCTTTTTCACATTCCTGTGCCCAACGACACCCTGGCGCATATCGCGCGGGACGGTGTTTTGCCCTTTAACCGGCAGCGCAGACCGAATGATCCAACACAGTGGAGACAAACAATGGCAGTGGATCGCTCTGACATCGTCAAACTGGGTGAACTCGCCCGTTTGCAAATCAGCGAAGAAACCATCGACGAAGTGACCCGCCGACTGGGCGACGTTTTGGCGCTGGTGGATCAGCTGCAAGCAGCAGACACCGACGCCGTCACCCCCATGGCGCACCCCATGGACGCCCTGCAACGCCTGCGCCCAGACACAGTGACCGAAGCCAATCAGCGGGATGCATTTCAGGCCATTGCCCCGGCCACCGAAGACGGGCTGTATCTGGTACCCAAGGTCATCGATTAAGGCCGCACAAGGAAAGACACCATGCACAACAAAACTTTGGCCGAACTGAGCGCCGGCCTGCAAGCAAAATCCTGGTCCAGCGTTGAGTTAACGCAGCATTTTCTCGAGCGCATCAAACGCTTAGACAGCCGCTACAATAGCTTCATCACTGTGACAGAAGACATAGCGCTTACCCAGGCGCGCGCCGCTGATGCGCGCTTGGCAGCGGGCGACCCCCACCCCCTGTGCGGTCTGCCCATTGCCCACAAAGATATCTTTTGTACCCAGGGTGTGCGCACCAGTTGTGGTTCGAAAATGTTGGATAATTTTATCGCGCCCTACGACGCCACCGTGGTGTCGAACTACCAGTCCGCCGGCGCGGTCATGCTGGGCAAGACCAACATGGACGAGTTCGCCATGGGCTCCTCTAACGAAACCAGCTTTTACGGGCCGGTGAAAAATCCATGGGATACCGGCTGTGTACCCGGTGGGTCTTCAGGCGGTTCCGCTGCCGCCGTGGCTGCACGCTTGGCGCCAGCCGCCACCGCCACCGATACCGGTGGTTCAATCCGTCAACCGGCCGCCCTTTGTGGTCTTACCGGTTTGAAACCCACCTACGGGCGCGTATCGCGTTGGGGCATGATTGCCTTTGCCTCCAGCCTGGATCAGGCCGGCCCCATGACGCGCACGGCGGAAGACGCAGCGCTCATGTTAAACAGCATGGCTTCCTTCGACCCGAAAGATTCCACCAATATCGAGCGCGACGTACCCGACTACACGGCACAGCTAAACGATTCGCTAGCGGGGCTAACCCTCGGCGTGCCCAAGGAGTATTTTGGCGAAGGCCTGGACGCCGGCACCCAAGCGGCCGTAGAAGCAGCCATCAAACAGTATGAAGCCCTGGGCGCCAAGGTGAAATCCATCAGCCTGCCTCACTCGCACCTGGCAGTGCCCGCCTATTATGTGATTGCCCCAGCCGAGTGCTCGGCCAACCTGTCGCGCTTTGACGGTGTCCGCTACGGCTATCGCTGCGAAAATCCTGCGGACTTGGCCGACCTGTACAAGCGCTCGCGTGGTGAAGCCTTCGGCGAAGAAGTTCAGCGCCGTATCCTGGTGGGCACCTACTGCCTGTCGGCAGGTTACTACGACGCCTACTATCGCAAGGCGCAAAAAGTGCGCCGGCTAATCAAGCAGGATTTTGTGGACGCCTTTAACGAGGTAGATTTAATTGTCGGCCCCACTTCGCCTTCGCCCGCCTTTGCCTTTGGCGCCAAAGGCGCAGACCCTATTGCCATGTATCTGGAAGACATTTACACCATCGCCACCAACTTGGCAGGGCTACCTGGTATGTCGCTACCCTGCGGCCTGGTCGACAACAAACCTGTGGGCCTGCAAATTATTGGCAACTATTTTGATGAGGCGCGCATGTTAAACGCCGCGCACCAGTTCCAATTGCACACCGACTTTCATCAGCAAGCGCCCGCAGGCATCGAGTAGGCCTAGGTATATTATTAAGGAGTGACCCCATGCAATGGGAAACGGTAATTGGCCTAGAAGTGCATGTGCAACTGGCCACCGCAACAAAAATATTCTCTGGCGCCAGCACCGCCTTTGGCGCTGAACCCAACACCCAGGCGTGCGCAATTGATCTAGCCATGCCCGGCACACTGCCCATCGTCAATGAACAGGCCTATCGCTACGCCACCATGTTTGGCCTGGCGATAGACGCAGACATCGGCAAGCGCTCATTTTTTGAACGCAAAAACTATTTCTACCCCGATCTGCCCAAGGGTTATCAAACCACGCAACTGGAAGCCCCCATCGTCGGCGCCGGTCACGTCGATATCAGCCTGGCCGACGGTCGCACCAAACGCGTTCGCATCCACCACGCGCACCTGGAAGAAGACGCGGGCAAGTCGTTGCACGAAGACTACCACGGCATGAGCGGCATCGATTTAAACCGCGCCGGCACGCCGCTGATCGAAATCGTCTCCGAGCCCGACATGCGCAGTGCCGAAGAGGCCGTCGCCTTTGCGAAAAAGCTGCACTCCATCGTCACCTCGCTGGGCATTTGCGACGGCGATATGTCTCAGGGATCAATGCGTTTCGACGTCAACATTTCCGTGCGTCCGATGGGCGAAGAAACCCTTGGCACCCGCACTGAAACCAAAAACCTGAACTCTTTCCGGTTTATGGAGGAAGCCATCAAGTTGGAAGTAGAGCGCCAGATTGATGTCATCGAAGACGGCGGCACCATTGTGCAGGAAACGCGCCTGTATAACGGCGAGCGCAAAGAGTCCCGCTCCATGCGCTCGAAAGAAGAGGCCAACGACTACCGCTACTTCCCCTGCCCCGACCTGCTGCCTGTGGTTATCGACGACGAATACATCGCCGCCGTGCGCGCCAGCCTGCCCGAGCTGCCCGACGCCCGTCACGCGCGCTTTAAAGACACCTATCAATTGTCTGACTACGACGCCAGTCAGCTCAGCGACGCACTGCCCACCGCCCAGTTTTTTGAGGCGACTGTCGCCGTTGCCGGCGACGCCAAGCTCGCTGCCAACTGGATCATGGGCGAGCTGACTGCGCGCCTTAACGCAGAGGATCTGGTACTGACCGCAAGTCCGGTTTCGGCTCAGCAGTTAGGTGGCATGATTGCCCGTATTAAAGACGGCACCATTTCCAGCAAGCAGGCCAAAGAAGTATTTGAGGCTATGTGGGCCGGCGAAGGCGATGCCGATGCCGTCATCGAGAAGCGCGGACTCAAACAGGTATCGGACACCGGCGCCCTCGAGGCCATGGCCGACGAAGTCATCGCCGCCAGCCCCAAGCAGGTGGAAAACTACAAAAATGCCGATGCCGACAAACGCCCGAAAATGCTGGGCTATTTTGTGGGTCAGATCATGAAGGCATCTAAAGGCCAAGCTAACCCACAGGCCATAAACGACATTTTGCTGAAAAAATTGAACGCACTACTTTAAAAAGCTGCCAGCGACGCCTGCTACTGGCAGGCGCCGTTGGCCGAACAAACACAATAGCTACAACACTACCGTCACAGGAAACACGATGTCACTTAAGAAAGACAAACAAAAAGTTCTCGGCCAGGTTTTTTCCGACGAACAAGTGAAGACCTTTTTAGATTTTGAAGCGCCCGCAGGCGTAAATCCCGATTTTCACTGCCTCGAAAAAGCCTATCGCGGTATGGTGGCCGAAAATTTCGCCACCTTTGTTGAGATGTTTAAAGCCGCCGGTCGAGACCTGAACGCCACCAATCCCGAAGGTCATACACTCCTGCACATCGCCAGCTTGCACAAGCAGAGCGAAGACTACGCAAATATTCTTCGCGCCGCCGGCGCCCAATAGGCGAACAATTCAGATGATTAGACTCAACGGCACACCCACCTCGGGCCCGGCTGCTATTTCACTGGGACTTCGGCTGGTGCTGCACCCGGATCTGCGCCTGTTTATATTGGTGCCTCTGATCATCAACGTCGTGCTGTTCTTCCTGCTAACCGCATGGCTGCTGCATGAGTTTGGGCAGTTAACTGACTGGCTGCTCACCTTGCTGCCCACCTGGCTCAGTTTTCTAGGTGGTATCTTGTGGTTAATTGCGGCATTTTTACTGGTATTCGTATACGGCTACAGTTTTAGCATAATTACCAATCTAATAGCTGCGCCTTTTAACGGTGTATTGGCTGAAAAAATAGAAACCAAGCTCACGGGTATAGCGCCCCCGCCTGAACCCCTGTCGTCTATGATTCCCAGAACCCTGGGCCGTGAATTGCAAAAGCTGTGGTATTTTATTTCTAGAGGGGCCTTGGTGCTCTTGGGCTTATTCGTGCTGTCGTTTATTCCGCCGTTCAATTTACTCGCACCGGCGATTGCGGCGCTTTGGGGTGCTTGGTGCATGACTATTCAATATGCCGATTACCCCGCAGACAACCACCAAGTGCCTTTTAAGCAACTGCGTCAACAACTGGCGGGCCAGTCGCTGGGGAGTTTTAGCCTGGGCGGGCTGGTGATGCTGGGCAGCATGGTACCGATCGTGAATATCTTCGTGATGCCCATTGCGGTGGCGGCGGCTACCGTGTTTTGGCTACGCGATATTCAAGGCCGCGCGCTCAATGCCGATGTGTTACTCGAGCACAAAGACGCGTGAGGTTTTACGGGTTGAGTCGACTCAGCCAGCCCCACTAGGGCTCATCGTCATCACCTACCACCAAGTTTCGACCCGCCTCTTTCGCGCGCATCAGGTACTCGTCGGCGCGTGCAATCTGATCATCTAGGGAGGCACCCAGTTCGTTGGTGACGCCGGCACTAAAACTGCAATAGATTTCGCTGCCGTCGTCCAATACCAGGGGCTTGTTAGCCACCATTTGCCGAATTTGGGAGATGAGCGATTGTGCTTGATCGTTATCCAGGCCCGGCAGCAGTGCGTAAAACTCTTCACCGCCAGCGCGCGCCACTAAAAAGCGCTTCAGCGCACCTTGTAGCATCTCGGCCACCTGTACAAGCAGGCAATCGCCAATTTCGTGGCCGTAGACGTCGTTCAGGTGACGGAAGTTGTCCAAGTCCATAATCGCCGCCGCGATGGGCTTGTTATTGGCCACGGCGTCCTGATACAGCAGCTCGCCGCGCTCGTAAAAATAGCGCCGGCTCCAAATGCCGGTCAGGTAGTCTTTAAAGGTAGCGTCGCGAATTTGCCGGATCAGCTCCAGCGACTCCACATTGTGGCGCACGCGACAGTTAAACTCTTCGTAATTAAAAGGCTTTTGCAAAAAGTCATTCGCGCCGTTTTTGATGAATTTTGCCGACAGTGACTTATCGCCCTGCCCCGACAGACCGATTACCACAAGATCACTTTTACCGTATTTGTGGCGCAAATTTTTGACTAATTCTACGCCGTCCATTTCCGGCATGTGAAAGTCGGTGATCACCAAGCTGATATTTTCCTGCGACAAGATCACCTTAATGGCGGCCTTGCCATGCTCTGCGCTGAACACTTGAAAACCCTGACGCAACAGCAGCTCACTAATGTAACGGCGCGAAGTGGAGGAGTCGTCCACCACCAATACGGCGATCGACTGATTGAGTTCCAGTCGCTTAACCATGCCCACCGCATACTCATAGGAGTAGCGACCTTCCTTTACGACATAATCCACTATACCCTTGCCGAGGATTTTTTCGCGGCGTTCTTCATCGTAGCTGCCGGTGAGCACAATCACCGGCACGCCGGCGTCTAGCACCAAATCAACGACCTCGCCGTCGGGGGCATCGGGTAAGTTCAAATCGGCCAAGGCCGCAAATAGCTGGTCCTTTTGGGTTTCGAGGATGGCTCTCGCCTCGGCTAGGCTGGTGGCAAATACAGCCTCTAAGCCGCCCACCTGCTTCACCACATGTTTGACAATTTTGGTCACCAGCTGACTGTCTTCAACAACCAATATCCGCTTCATGGCGCTCCCAACCAAGGCATCTAAGGGTCAGTCTAGACAATAAAACAAAACCCGGCCTGGGCCGGGTTTTACTTAGCTAATCAGCGACGGTGAGAGCCGCCGCGCGACCCTCCAGACCGGTGGCCGCCAGAGCGACCATCCCGGCTGCCAGGTCTGGGACCGCGGCTGCGCCGCGCGGGTGGCAGTAGCGCCGGGGCTGGCGCCAGCAGCTCCTCGGGGGGCTGCTCACATTTAAGCTGTGCCCCCAGAAGTTCGCCGATAGGCATGAGTCGAAAGGCGTCATCCTCGCAGGCAAAGCTCACCGATTTACCCTTGCGGCCGGCCCTGCCGGTGCGACCAATGCGATGTACATAGTCTTCGGGCTCTTCCGGCAAAGTGAAATTCACCACGTGGCTGATGCCATCGATATGAATACCGCGCCCGGCCACATCCGTTGCCACCAGAACTTTAATGGCGCCGGATTTAAAATCATCCAGCGTGCGAACGCGCTTATTCTGCGCCACTTCGCCAGAGAGTAGCCCTGCTTTAAACCCGTGCGCCTCCAGCTGCTCGTGCAAGCGCCGACACTGATCGCGGCGATTGGCGAAGACGATCAAGCTGTCCACTTCCTCCTGCTGCAACAGGTTGTACAGCAAGGTGTACTTCTCCTCGGTGCTGGCCAGATAGACGTGTTGCTCCACGGAGTCGGTGGCCACCGACTCGGGCTCAATTTCAATACGCACTGGATCAATGGTCCATTGATTGGCCAAGTTCAGCACATCGTCGGTAAAGGTTGCGGAAAACAGCATCGTCTGGCGGAGGTTTTTCTGCGGCGTCTGACGAATAATTCGCCGCACCTGCGGAATAAATCCCATATCTAGCATGCGGTCTGCTTCATCCAGCACCAGAATTTCCACGTGATCGAGATAGACATCGCGATTGCCGGTGAAATCGATCAAGCGTCCCGGGGTCGCCACCAGAATATCCACCACTTCACTGTGCAATCGCTGCTGTTGCTTGCCGTAATCCATGCCGCCCACCAGGGTGTGCACAGTAAGATCGGTGTATTTCGTCAACAGCTTGGCGTCGTCGGCAATTTGAATAACTAACTCGCGCGTGGGCGCGATAATCAATGCGCGGGCTTCGCCGGCAAAGCGCTCGCCCTCGATAGGGTTGTTCAGCAATTCGTCAATAATGCCCACTAAAAACGCGGCGGTTTTACCGGTGCCGGTTTGGGCTTTACCCACTAGGTCATCGCCGTTGAGTGCATAGGGGAGCGACTGCGCCTGAATGGGCGAGGCGTATTCAAATCCCAGATCTGCAATGGCGCGCATCAGCGGCAGCGGCAGATCGAAATCGTGAAATCGGGTTTTGCCAGGTAGGGGCGGCACTTTGAACTGGCTGATATCCCAGGGTTCCTGAGCCGCCTTGGTCGCCTGCTTTTGAGGCGCTCGCCCCTGGCCTGCTGCCTGTTCGCCGCGCTTGCGGCCACCGCTGCGCGGTTTGCGCGCCCGGCCGCTAGAGGGCTCTGCCGCCTCTTTCTTCGGACGATCAGCGCCGCGCTTGGGCTTGCGCTCACTGCCACTCGCAGATTTTCGATCGGGTTTAGATTGGCTTGTGCTAGGCTGTGGCTCCCCACTACCTACCAGATTTTTTATAAATTTAACAATCAACGTTGATTACTCACCTGTTTAAGGCGCGGGAGTATAACACGACGCCAGCGCCTGCGCGTATTTTAACCAAATACAGCTGGAATGGTCAGTGCACTCGGCCCATACACACCCGATTTCTACCCGCACCCTTGGCCTTATACAGAGCCTCGTCGGCCGCCTTGAAAATAGTGCGCAAGGGGTTGGTTTCGTTCAGCGCCCGCACTCTAGGCTCGCTGGCATCTGCCAGCACTGCGCCAATACTGACGGTGATCTGTTCCAACTCGGCGGCCCGATGTTCAATATTCTCGATTTCCACCGCGTGACAAATCCGCTCGCATAGGCTCTGCAGACCACTGTGGGAGATTCCCATAATAACCAGACAAAACTCTTCGCCACCGTAGCGCGCCGTCAATGCATCCCGAGCGGGCTGCTCAGCCAACAAGATCTCAGCCACCTTTTTAAGTATGCGGTCGCCAGCCGCGTGCCCATAATAATCGTTGTATTTTTTGAAGTGGTCGATATCAATTAACACTAAGCCATAGGTAGACGCCTTCGCCATACACGATAACCAGGCCTCGTCCATAAACTGATCTAGATAACGCCGGTTGGCGAGCCCGGTTAAGACATCCGAAATAGAGGCTTGCAGCAACTCCTCCTGGCGCCGCTTGGCGTGCTTTTCGCGCTCGCAAACCTCTTCTAATAACAGGTTAAATTGCTCGGCCAAATGATTGAGCTCCAAGTAGCTGTCAATGTTTAGCCGGCGCTCGTAACTGCCGCAGGTCGTGATGCGCTCCATCTGCAGCTCAAGATCGCCAAGGGGCAGCAGCAACCACCGACGCACAGCATAGGCAAGCCCCAACAACAGCACCAATGCCGCCAACAATCCCGCTACGATAGCGTCGGAGATCAACTCGGTCTCCATACCCAATTCATCGAGCGTCAACCACAGCAACATCACTGGCTCATCATTGACATCGCGCAGCAACCAGTAAATGCGGTTGTCATCGTCCCGCGCACGCACTTGCCCCGCCAATAGATAGCGCCACATCGGCGCCAACGAGGCTTTGCCATCGGGTAAAAACTGGCCGTTAAATTCTAATTGAGTTTGCTCCGCAACGCCGGCGAGGTAGGCGCGCCCCACCCACGCCCACATCACCAAGGTGCCGGCGCTTTGTTGACTCCCATCGCCCAAACCCGTGGGAAAAATCGGATAGGCTGCGAATACCACGGGGCTGTTTGCCCCGCGCACGTACCCCCGTCGACTTTCAATGTGGCCGGCGACCGGGCGGTGGGGCGGAATATAGAAATACTGTTGCAGTGTGGCGTCGCTGACTGGCGCTCCGCTCAACAGGGTGCGCTTATCAGCTGTACTGCCCAGTTCCTGACCATAGTGCCACACGATTTGCCCAGCTGCGTCCAGAAACATCACCCCATCGAGCTCGTTGTCGATCAGTGTGCGATCGTCAAAATTGCTGGCAATGAAGGCATCGTGGGGGGCGCGAATATAATCGTAGGCAGCATCCCAAAGTGCATTATCCGCGACACGGCTCTCGTACACGGTCAAACGCTGTAATAGCGCGTTATTAATGCGCAATACATCTTTGCCGTCGGATTCATTGATCACAGCGCGCAAGGTGGGTAAATCGATGAAATGGCGAACCGCCAATTGCGCCGCCAATAAAAAGAAGAATGCTACTGCGCCTAACACTAAGGCGCGAGAACGCAGCAAGTAACCCGACTGAAGTGCAATCAAACGCTTAATTTCTCACCGTAAATTGACAGGATTTGGCACAGCCCTACCAGTGTAGCTGCAATTTACCGCCTCACGCCGCCTGGCCAAGCAATGAGCTATGCTGCATAGGCAACTAGCCATTTGCTGTGAGATCGCCATGGGGCTTTCAAAATTACTGGATCAAACCCACCAGCTGCCTGCCGTTCCCGAAGTGGTGCAGATGGTAATTAACTCCTTCGACGCGCCGCACATCAACACCGAGGCTTTAGCCCAAAAGCTCGCGAGCGACCAGGTGCTTACCGCGAAGGTGTTGCGCCTGGCAAACTCGGCGCACTACGGCAGCCAACGGCAAGTGGCCTCGGTCAACGCGGCACTGGTTACACTAGGTTTAAATACGCTGCGCACTTTGGTGTTGGCATCGGGCTTAACTGGTGCCTTTCGCGCTCCGGAGGGGTTTGACCTTGAACAATTCTGGCGCAACAGTTTCTACACAGCCAGCCTTTGTCGCTGGCTGGCGCGCCTTTCACCACTGGAACCTGAGACCGCCTTCACCTGCGGCATGATGCATAATATTGGCAGTTTACTAATTCACATTCTTGCGCCGGACAGAGCTGCACTGATCGACAGAGTACAGCCGGCGAACCCCCACGGCTCAGACGATAGCGCGTGGGATTTTACCGATTTGGGCGCCGAACTTACCGAGCGCTGGCGCTTTCCCGAGCGCATCAGCCAGGCAATTCGCCACCAATTGGCACCAGAACGCGCGCGCACTAGCTCGGCAGAGGACGCTGGCTATGCCTACCTACTGTTTCTGGCCAACTATATAGTGGTGCTTAACGACAGCAAGGACCCCACCGCCATGCTAGCCCAATTCCCCACAACCCAGGCACTGGCTGCAGGGGTCGACCTGGACTCCCTGTTGCACAAGCTGCCAGAAACTCGACAGCTCAGCGCCGGTTTTGATCTATTGCTGCAGGAATTGCGGACCTAAGTGGCCGCCAGGCCGAGCCCAGAATTGCATCGCCCACCACCATGCTCAAATCGGCGCCGTCGACACCTGCCGCCAGACCCGTGATTTGAAACCCGTCGACTCGGTAGTGCGACTGCCAGTTCGGCTCGGCTCCACTGCGATCAAGACGCCATACAGTCGACCCACGCTCGCTGTACCCGCTCACCCAAATAACTTTCCCCAAGGCGTAAATTGCACCGGGTTGCTGCCCCTCCCACGGGGGAAGTACACCGCCCGCAGCACGACTGGTCAGAGCATAATCTGGTAGCGAAATACTGGCGTCGACCAACCCCTCAGCCTCGCTAAATGCCAACACTCCCAACGCCTTGGGCCCGGCATCAGGACACGCCAGCTCACGCCAGCTGTCCGGTACTGACACAACACCTAATACCGAAGATTTCGGGTTCTTGTCCCAATTGCGCAACTGCAGGTGAACCAGATGATGACGATCAGGCTGGGCTACCAATAGCAGCAACTCCCCGCGATAGTCAGGCACACCACAGGCCGCCAATACCTCGCCCGCCAGCACCGACTCCCAGTCCTCTATGCCCAGGCTGCGGTAGCGCACCGTTGTTTCGGAGGGCTTAATCAGACCGAAGGTGGACTGCGCGCGCCCCTGGTGAACCACCAGAAAGGTGTCGTCATCGACGCCTGCCAAAGCCGCCATAGGCCCTTTGGTGGGCGGCGGCGGGGTCGATGCCATCGACCAGAGTAGTACGGCTATTAAGCCCCACGCCAAGGTATGAAAGGCTGCATGAATCAAAACAGAATACCCGCTAAATCCAACAAAGCGGCCATGTTACCGGCTTCGAGCGCCACTGCAACATGCGCTGGTTGCGCTGGGCAACTGCTGTCCTATAAACTGCCGCCGTGATATAACGCGCTACCCGCCCAGAAGTGCCTCCTTAGGGAATTTGCACACATAACAACGAATATCCAACTTAAGATACCTTCGGTAAATGGCATTACGAAAGAAATCAATGCTAGAGCAGCTCTTTGACAGCCATGCGACAGGTCTGGTGCGTTACCTGACTCGCAAGATGAAGAGTGCCGAAGATGCGGAGGATATCGCACAAAACGCCTTTATTCGCATCCAAAAACTTGCCGAAGCAGGCGAACTGGAAAATCCCAAAGCCTACCTCTACCAGACCGCATCCAACCTGGCCATCGACCAGATTAGGCGCGAAAAGCTGCACAGCAACTACTTGCAGGGCGAGGTGACGCGGCAACTGGCCGATTACGAAGTGCCCGGTGCCATGCCGGACTACTGCACCCCCGAGCGCTTACTCGGTGCCAAGCAGCAGTTAGATGAAATGGAGCGAGCCATCGGCAAGTTGCCGCTAAAATGCCGCCAAGCCTTTCTGTTGCACCGGTTAAAGGGCCTGTCCTATGCAGAGATTGCGCACGACATGGGAATTTCAGTCTCCAGTGTCGAAAAATACATCCTCCAAGCACTAAAAGCGTGCAGAAAAGCCCTTGAACGGGTCGGCGCTAGCGAAATTTAGAAGCAGTCGACTTTTTTCACCTTTCCCATTGCGTCTTCCCACCGCCGGTTCGTCTAAAAGTCATAGAGAGCACAACAATTGTGCCAATTTGGAAAATGCTGTGCTATTATCGCGCGCCCCAAGCGGGACATAATTGCAATAAAACAAGCGTTTCATTGCAAGAAATGGCAAGCAAACACCAGAAACACGACGAATTGCGACTTTTCCGTGATCAGCCGCACTTCATCGACGCGTTAAATTGGCGAACAATAGCAGTGCCCAGCTAGGGTTAGAGAGGCCCAGCGAACTAATTTGAGTGCCGCCCGTCTAAGGTGCAGCGCCACACTAATTAACCAGTTATATTTTGGAACAGACGTGAAACCAGCAGAGCAAAATAAGATTTTCGAGGAAGCGACCCAATGGATCGCTCGCCTGCGCTCTGACCAAGTCAGCACGTCAGTTCACGCAGCCTTTTCTCGCTGGCTCAACCGCAGTGCGGCCCACGAGCAAGCCTTTGATGCAGCCTACGCGGACTGGGAAACGACCAGTGCCTTGAAATTCAGCAACGTGGCACAAGCTAGTCTCCGCCACATCGAACCCGCTCGCCCGTCCAGCCTGCAATGGTTGTGGCAATGGCAAGGTGCGGCCTTGGCCTCTTTGGCACTAACCGCCACACTCGCCCTTAATTACCTACCCCAGCTTGCCCCCACCACCGATGTGGACAGCCAGCATTTTGCCACCCAGCGCGGCGAGCAAAAGCTGATAAAGCTGGCCGATGGGTCCGAGGTAAAACTTAACACCGATTCCGAAATACACATTGAGTACACCGAAGCCAAGCGCTATTTAGTGCTCGAAAAGGGCCAGGCGTTTTTCAAAGTGGCGTCTAATCGAGCACGTCCGTTCGTGGTAAATGTGGGCGAAGGCACCGTGACCGCAGTTGGCACAGCATTTGGCATCAACCGCACACACAGTGGTGTTCGCGTAACGGTTATGGAAGGCATCGTCAGCGTCAAGGAAAAGGACGTACAACCGGAATTGAAACCCGAATCCAAGCTGGTTAAGGCCGACGAACAGCTCGTGATCGACAAGCAAGGCCTATCCCAAATCACCACCACTAACGCCAGCCAATCCTTGGCCTGGCGCGACAGCCTGCTGGTGCTTGAAGCCCAGCCATTGCCGCAGGCACTGGCCGAGCTGAACCGCTACCTGGATCGCCCCATTGATGCCTCAGACCCCTCACTGGCAAAGCTGAAAGTGTCTGGTACCTTTAGCCTACAAACGCCAGAGTCCACCTTGGCCGCGCTAATTACTTCGTTCAACCTCGCTCAGGACAATAGCGGCGAGCAACCGCGCTTGTATGCCCGCGACGAATAAGATATAACCTCTCTTTGACCTCACCTTTCAGAGCCTGGCTCTGCAAGGTGTTTCGCCTATTTTTATAAGAATCAGTTATATAAATACTGAACTTAAGGTCGACGACTGCCCCACAGAAAGGCAGCGCGCCCAATGCGAGAGAGATGCACACAACTTATTCGCGCCACTTACTGTTAGCAGGGATTGCTGTTAGCACCTGCTTGACTGCCCCTTGCGCTCTGGGAGCGCTGGATAGCCGGGTTGTTTCAGATGTGGAACGCAGCCACACAAGTCCTCTGCTGGCCGATCACCTCATCGAGCTGGGGCGACAGAGTGATGTCAGTATTATCTTTCCGAGCAAACTGCTTGCCGGCAAGCTGGCCCCCAAGTCGCTGGCACAGACGCGCGAACTGAGCATTCTAGAGGCGTTAGACCTACTGCTTAAGGGCTCAGACTTAACTTATAAAGTCATTAATGAGCAAGTCATTGCGATTATCTCCGTAACCGCGCCCAATTCAGCCCCCCAAGAACAGCCGCTGAACTACTACCTCGAAGAGATTGCCGTCGTCGGTCAGCAAATAACTGGCAGCCGCATTCGTCGCAGCAACATCTTGGGAGCATCGCCAGTAGACGTTATTTCACAACCTGAGCTCGCCGCCAGCGGCGCCCAGTCGCTCGGTGAATTTTTGAAGTTTATTCCCACTGTGGCCGGCAACTCCACCAGCACGGCCGTTAGCAATGGCGGCGATGGCACCGCAACGGTCACCTTGCGCGGGCTGCCGGCAAATAACACCCTGGTGCTACTCAACGGCCAGCGCACAGCCTACGCCGGCTTGGCAGGCGATGCCATCGACCTAAACTCGATTCCACCCGCAGCCGTAGAGCGCATCGAAGTACTGAAAGATGGCGCCTCCGCACTTTATGGCTCCGACGCCATTGCCGGGGTGGTCAATATCATCATGCGGCAGAATTATAACGGCTTTCAGGTAGAGCAATTTTACGGCGAAACCTCCCGCTCCGACCTAGAGACCAGCACGACAAACTTGCTGTGGGGCCAAACGGGCCCGTCCGGCTCGCTAATGGTGGCGGCCTCCTACTTTAAACAACAAGGAATTAACAGCCGTGATCGCGCTGTTTCAGCCTCTGCCGACAATCGCAGCCTGGGCGGGCAAGACCTGCGCTCCAGCGCGACCACAACGGGGCGCTTTACCTTGGATGACGAGGTGTTCACGCTCATTGACGGCAACACCGGTTCGGCAGCCGAAGACTTTCGCACGGCAACCGACGAAGACCTGTTTAATTACTCCGACTATACATCGGCCATTTCGCCCTCAAGCAGGGCGAGCCTGTTCACTACCGGCCGGATTGAACTCAACCATAACATCAGCTTATTTGCCGACGCATCCTACACGGGTACCGAGGCATCAATCACACTGGCGCCAACGCCACTCTTCTCAGACTTTGAACTCGAAAAAATAACCGTCGCCGCAGACCAACTGTATAACCCATTTGACGCGACTATTCACGACGCTCGCAAGCGCTTTCTGGATCTGGGCAGCCGGGAGCAATTTAACCAAGCGCACGCCTATCGCCTAAACTGGGGGTTGGAAGGCGACGATAACTTGGTGCGCTGGCAACTCAACCAATACTGGAGCAAAACGAACGCGCGCGTAGACTATAGCAACCTACTTAGCGGCCGCCGGTTGCAGCAGGCGCTGAATGGAAATTGTAATCAGCCCTGTGTTCCCCTAAACCTATTTGGCGACCAGGGCAGCATGACCCCAGACATGCTCGATTTTGTGCGGGCAGAAAGCACCACCAAAGGTCACAGCCAGCTCATCGGCCTCAGCTTTGCTGTGGACGCCCCCTTAGCCAACCTCCCCGAGGGCGAGCTGTTAGGCGCAGCCGGCTTTGAAATCCGACGCGAAGATACTTACCGATCGCCAACCCCCTCCGACGACTTCCTGATCGGCGGCGGCGAAAGATCTGTCACCAAGGGCGCGCGCAACATCACGGAAATGTTTGCCGAGTTGCAATTGCCCTTGGCCGCCGAGCGCCAGTACGCGCACCAACTAGACCTTGAACTGGCCGCGCGCCTATCCCAGTACAGCGACTTTGGCTCGGCTGCCACCCCAAAAATCGGCCTGCGCTACCAACCGGTGCGCGGCCTATTGTTTCGCAGCACCCTATCTAAAGGCTTTCGCGCCCCCAGCCTTAACGAGATCCACAAGGGCGGCAACATCACCCAGGCATTCCTTAACGACCCCTGCGCAGAAGCGGAAAACGTTGGCGTTATGCCTGGCTGCACGCAGCAGAGCGACACCACTCGCAATCAATATTTGACTGAATTTGGCGGATCTCAAAACCTACAGCCAGAGCGCTCAACCAACAAGACCTTAGGCGTAGTCTGGACACCCAGCCAGCTACCGGGCCTATATGCCAATGTCGACATTTTCTGGATCGACCAATCCAACGTCGTCGACGCATCGGCACAGTACATTTTGAACCAGAACGCACAGTTCCTTGCCTTTCCAAGCCGAGTCATTCGCAATGACGAGGGCGAGATAGAAAAAATCAACGCCAGCTTTTTAAACATTGGCCGGCGACAATTGAATGGCGTCGATCTAGCACTGCGTTACCAACACCTACTGGAAAACGGCGTGGCCACCTTTTCTCTTAACGCGGCCCATTTACGTAAATTTGAAGATCAACTGGCGCCCAACGCACCCGCCCTGGATCTGGCCGGCAGCTTTTCAGACGAAGCTTCAGAAGGTAACGGCGCCCTACCCAAATGGAAGGCAAACACCGGCTTCAACTGGAAACAAGAGGGCCTGGACCTGCACTACACCATTAATTTCATCAGCGCCCTTGAAGAAGAAATCCCCAAAACCACAAATAAACGCGATATATCCCACTGGATTACCCACGACGTCCAACTCAGCTACCTGCTCGCAGTTCAAAAGGGGCTAACCCTGACCTTGGGCGCCGACAACCTGCTCGACACCCCCGCCCCATTCGCCGCCTCGGCCTTTAATGACAGCATGGATTCCCGCACACACGACCTGAAAGGTCGATATTGGTATGGGCGAATAAGCTTAAAACTCTAAGCTATTGTTTTTTAATAACTTTTATTGCGTAAAAAAAATTGAGGCCCCCCTGCATCGCTTCGTCTTATAGGCTGAGGTTGAAGTTTGGCGTTCAAGCTCAGCCCATCATAAGAACACATAAATGAGGAAGCCATAATGGTTAAACGCACTAAACTAGCTACTGCTATTAAGTTCGCAGCGTTGGGAGCTACCAGCGCTGCAATGTTGATGTCCGGCCAAGCTCTTGCGCAAAATGACGCAGGTCTAGAGGCACTGGAAGAAGTCATCGTTACCGGTTCAGCAATTAAGCGCAAAGACCTGGATGGCGCACTACCCGTACAAATCTTCGGTCGCGAGGACATGGACCGCAGCGGCATCACGTCAACGGGTGATCTGATCTCTAAGATG
The DNA here is from genome assembly GCF_058345725.1 of Simiduia sp. Classification (NCBI taxonomy): domain Bacteria; kingdom Pseudomonadati; phylum Pseudomonadota; class Gammaproteobacteria; order Cellvibrionales; family Cellvibrionaceae; genus Simiduia; species Simiduia sp. The sequence continues at coordinate 17,202 of NZ_JBTUOC010000009.1, forward strand.
ACCGCCATGCAAGGCTTCACCACCCCTGCTGACTCAGCGGGCGGCGGCGGCGGCGGCATTCAAACTGCCAGCATCCACGACATTGGCAGCGAATACACCTTGGTACTTTTAAATGGTCGTCGTATGGCGCCCGCCGACTCTGGCGGCACCATCGATTTGAAGGCCATTCCAATGAGCATGTTGCAACAGGTAGAAGTGCTGACTGATGGCGCGAGCGCACTGTACGGTTCAGATGCAATTGCAGGTGTAGTGAACTTCAAACTAATCGATGAAATGGAAGGCACCAACATCAGTGCGCGCTACTCTAGCCCTGAAGCCGGCGCAGGCGTTGGCGTAGACTTTGATATCAGCACAGGTTTTGGCAGCTTCGCTGAAGATGGCTTCTCTATTGTGGCTGCGTTCAACCACAGCGAGCAAGAACAGCTTGCGGCAGCGGACCGTGACTTTGCTAAAACAGGTATCCTAACCGTTGGTGAACCTATCAGCGGCCAAGATGGTCTGTTCTTTAACGGCTCAGGTAATGCCATTCCCGGTAATGCTCGCGTACGGTATTTAGATCCCGCAAATGTTACGGCGGACAACCCAACCGGCCTGACCACAATTACCTTTAACCCTTACGCCAAAACCAATGGTAGCTGTGCTGAGAATACGTCAGCAATTGGCGAAGAATGCTGGTTCGACTACACAAGCACCATTGAAATTGTGCCGGAATCCACCCGTGACTCCTTATTTCTAAATGGTAAGGCTCGCATTTCTGACGACCTAACTGCTTTCGCTACCGTGGTCTACTCAGACACAAGCACTACTGCCCGAATTGCACCTTATCCCACAGGTTGGGTTCCATTGCCCAACGACTCAGATTTGGTAGCAAACGAAGTACTGCCACATTTAACAGCCGCTCAAATCGCAACACTGCAAAACGTTGCCGGTCGCTGGAGGGCATTACCTGCTAACGGTCGTACCACTGAATACAATTCCTCAGCACTGCATTTTGTTGCTGGCCTGGAAGGCACATTTGGCGACGTCGACTACACTGCGGCATACACTTTCGCCAAGAATGATCAAGAACAGAACTACCCTACCGGCTGGTTAATTCGCGATCCTTTCGTTGCAGCAGCTGGCAGCGGTGCGTTCAACATTTTCGCCCATCCCGATGATTTTACCGACGCCGATCGTGCAGCACTGGCACCCGCCATTTACTCTGGCAACTGGGATAACACCGAAGTTACCGTAAATACCATTGATGGCGTTGCATCAAAGCCCATGTTTGACATGGGTGGCGGCGAAGCCATCCTGGCAGCGGGCTTTGATTATCGCAGCACGTCGTACAAGCGCACAGTCGCAGAAGCAAATGCCAACGAAGAGCTGCTGTTCCTGTCGCCAGATACTCCTTACGACATGAGCCGTACTCAGTGGGGCCTCTTTGGTGAATTCTTGATGCCTGTTACTGAAGATCTCGAGGTGACCGCGTCACTGCGCTATGACTCTATCAGCGACATCGATTCTGATGGTGCGTCAGTAGGGCAGACCATGGATGATGCCACTTACAAAATCAGTGCTCGCTGGGACCTGACCGATAGCCTCGCACTGCGCGCTGCATACGGCACTGGCTTTAAAGCCCCCACCATGCGTCAAATCGCCGAGCCTCGCTCAGAATTTGGTGTGACCTCTGATAACTATAGCTGCCCCTTTGCTTCGGGTGATGAATTGCGTCAGTACTGCTTAACCGGTGAATCACAGTACACGATTTTCCGTCAAGGCTATGCCGAGCTGGAGCCTGAGAAATCAACGCAGTTCACCTTTGGTGGCGTATTCCAGCCAAGCAACACTGCAACGTTTACTGTTGACTACTGGAATGTGGAAATCACTGATGTTGTAGAGCGCTTGACTGAGCAGCAAATCTTTGGTGATCCTGTCACTTACCGCAACCTCTTTACCACCAAGACCAACTTGGCCACTAATGAGGAAGAGCTTGCAATTATCCAAGCTGCGGTTAACGCCGGCGAATATAAAGCGTCAGGTATCGATTATAATATCAGTGAATCATACGACTTGAGCTTTGGCGTACTTACCACCACCCTCGGCGGTACCTATATGATTGAATCTGTAAGCTCGCTTACAGGCTCAAGCTTAGGTCGGTTCGGCGAGAATAACGCGGTAACTTTCCGCAATCGCGTTCGCCTGGGTGCAACCCTGGATCAAGAAATGTTTAGTCACAGCCTGTCTCTTGACTTCAAGTCTGGCTACCGTGACCAGGCACAGACTGTAAACCTGATTGATCCAGATACAGGTGAGCCAGACTACTCTGTTGACACACCAATCCAGCTGTCAATCCCGTCTTACTACACTGTTGATTATCAAACGCGTGCTTCGCTGATGGATGACCAATTAACAATCACCATCGGTGTCAACAACTTACTGGATGCTCAACCGCCGCTCTCATTGCGTACTGGCGGTGCTGGTCACCAAGTAGGCTGGGACCCACGCTATGTAGACGCCTATGGACGCACTGCTTACATCCAAGCAGGCTATACGTTTTAAGTAGTCTATAAAACAAAAAAGGGTAGAGATTAATCTCTACCCTTTTTTTATTCCTGGAACTTACATTAAGCCAAATCGCCTGAACTTGAAGATGAAACCACTCCAAATCCAAACCCTCTAAATAGCTAATCGACCCTGAGCAAAAGAGCTTCCGCCTTTTTTTCATAAAGCAAAATATGGTCAGGTCGCAAGGAATATTTTTTGGCATTATTCAGCGACGATATAATTGACTCAATTCCATCCACGTGAACCTGCACCTTAGCCTTTAAGTAATAAAACCTGTGGTCTCGCGGCTGAAGTTCTATTGCTTTGTCGAGACTTTTTAAAGCACCGGCATACCTCCCCTGATCATACAGCCGCTCTGCTACTGAAAAATGGTAGTATGGATTTTTCGACCTTGCTTCAGCTACCTGATTTCGCAATACTTTCGCCTCCTCGCTTCGCCCTTGAACTTCCAGTAAACCTAGCAAGTTACCAGACACAACCTCCACAACGGCACCTTGATTTAAGGCATGATGAAAAGCTACTTCCGCCAAATCAAGCCGCCCAACACTTTTGTAAATTACACCCAGATTCCCCCATACCACGCCTGAATGAGGGTCTAAAGACAGCGCCTTTTTCAAGTACAAGAAAGCATTTTGCTTATCATTTGTTCGCAAAAATTCCATCGCTCTATTATTGTAATACTGCGCTTCCAACTGGTCCTTTCCTATGCGTTTGGATTGGTAACTTGGATCGAAATTTTCTCTATTAATATCCACCGCAATTACTTTGCTAAATGGTAACTGAGCAATTACATTGACATGCTGGTAATAGATCATTCTCCCACTTTCGTCCAAATCCCACGTTGGAGGAACATCTACTAAATTAAACTCAACGCTTAGTCCCTGCCTCTTTGCAAGAGCATAATACAGAATGGAAAAAGACAGGCAGTTTGCTTCTGCTCTATAAAACGCCTCTTGAGCTGTTAAGGTTTTCCCTGAGTGATAATCAAGCCCTAAACCACTCGATTTCATTAAAGCTTCCGCCAAGCTCCTCACCCTAATCTCTGATGGCATGCTTCTTGGTGCAAAATATTCAGCAAACTGTTCCATGTCAGGACTCAGCTCAAATGGCTTATCATCTGGCAACTCCTGACTTGCTCCCTCGGCTACTAAGCCGGTGCCTTCCAGCAACTTATGCAATTGCTCATTTGAAACATCGCTGACCAATCCATTAGTCTGGCATCCTGCAAAACAAGAAATTGATATAAGTACTACCCATAATTTGACCATTCTAGCTCCTTTATTGACATCATCCGTTTTGGCTTGCTCTACAACCTATCCCAAGAACCTTTGAGGCTCAGCATTTTTTAACCGTCTTTATTACGATGTGAAATAACCATAATGAGGATTAGGCATGACTACTGCCACTATTTCAGCTCCCGGGGAGTTCCTGGGACACCCCAAAGGGCTCTATGTGTGCTTTGCCACAGAGCTTTGGGAGCGCTTCTCTTTCTATGGCATGAAGTATTTGTTACTCCTTTATGTCACAAAATACCACCTATTTACAGATTCTGCCGGTTATGACGTACTTGGTGCATATGCCGGTTTGGTATATGCACTGCCTCTCATTGGCGGTTTATTGGCTGATCGCTACTTGGGTATGCGCAAGGCGGTGATCTTCGGGGCCATTTTATTGACTGCCGGTCATGCCACTATGGCCTATGAAGGCTTTGAGGCAATGAAATTTGCGGCAGGTACCACGCTGGCTGAGGCGATTACCCTGAACGATGGCACTGTACTCGCCGCTGGCACGGTCTTGGCCGAGGATGTCATTATTCAGGACGTGGTGGCACTGAAAGTGTTTTTCTTTGCACTCGCCCTGATCACTGTGGGTGTAGGCTTCCTGAAGCCCAATATCTCCACTATTGTGGGTAAACTTTACGGCAAAGATGACCCGCGCCGGGATTCAGGTTTCACCATTTTCTACATGGGTATCAACATAGGCTCCTTTACCGCCACATTACTGTGCGGTTGGTTGGGTGAGACCTACGGCTGGAGCTACGGCTTTGGCGCTGCAGGCATAGGCATGCTGTTTGGCTTGATTACCTTCCTGAAATTCCAGCACACACTGCAAGGTCACGCGGAGCCCGCCGAGCCGGCGCGCTTGAAAGAGACCTTTTTAGGACCTATCAACAAAGAGTGGGCGATTTACCTGGGCGGTCTGCTGTCTTTGTCGGTGGTTTGGTTCCTGATTCAAAATGAACCTGTGGTACACCTCGCTCAAAACAGCCTGCTGATTATCGCCGTGGTGGGTATTATTTTGTACTCCATGCTCTACCAGCCCGAGAAAGGCCACGATTGGCTAGCCATTGGTATGGCAGTAGCCACGATGGTGGTGGGCTTGGTATGGGCCTTCACGGGCGACGACACCTGGCTGGGCTTAATGCTGCTGGGCCTGGTGGCCTTTATCGGCTACGGCTTTAAATCCCACAACAGCGCCGAGTATGGCCGCACGGTTGTCTTGATGGTATTGATTGTCTCCACCATCGTTTTCTGGGCACTGTTTGAGCAATCTGCCGGCAGCATGACACTCTACGCCGATCGCGTATTGGACCGCAGCTTCGGCGACGGCGAGATCCGCGCATCCATGTTCGGTTCGCTAAACGCGGGCTTTATCATGCTATTTGCCATTCCCTTTGCTGCACTTTGGGTTTGGTTATCCAAGCGTGGACTGGAGCCCTCAACGCCCGTGAAATTTGGCTTGGGTATCATGCAGGCGGGCCTTGGCTTTGGCGCCTTGGTGATTGGCGCCGAATTTGCGGACGATGCCGGCAAAGTTGCGATGATCTGGCTGGTACTTGCCTACATGCTCCACACCACCGGCGAACTGTGCCTGTCACCCGTTGGCCTGTCGGCGGTCACCAAACTGTCAATCGGCAAGGTGGTGGGGGTCTCTATGGGCACCTGGTTCCTGGCGACCGCGCTGTCTGAAACTGTTGCCACCCGCATCGGCAAGATGGCGGCAATTGATACCGGCGGTGCTGAAGCAGCTGATGCCATGCAGTTGCTGACCACCTATACCAGCCTGTATGAGTTTTTGATGTGGACCGGTATCGGTATCGGCGTGTTTATGATCATCATCTCGCCGCTACTCAAGAAAGGCATGCACGGTATCCACTGATTTATCACCGTTATGGCCTCGATCAAACCAACAAAAAGCCCGGCAATTGCCGGGCTTTTTTATTTAGCGATTATTAACTGATCCAACCAACGCGTTTACCAGCCACACTGGCGGTCTTTATTCTGCTCATCCAACCAAACCTTCAGCGGGGCAAAATAATCCACGATAGCCGAGGCATCCAGGTTTGGCTGACCGGTGAGCGCAGCCATGGCGTTTTGCCAGGGTTGGCTGCTACCCATGGCCATCATGGCCTGCAATTTATCGCCTGCAGCCTTGCTGTTATAAATGGAGCAGCGATGGAGCGGGCCCTGGTAGTCGACAGTTTCACACAGCGCTCGGTGAAATTGAAACTGCTGAATAAAGGCCAGGAAATAGCGAGTATAGGGTGTATTGCCGGGAATATGGTACTTAGCACCCGGGTCAAAGTCCGCCTCTGTGCGCGCCACCGGCGCGCTAATGCCTTGATACTGCTCCCGCAGTTGCCACCAGCCTTTGTTGTAATCAGCCGACTTAATTTCGCCGTTAAACACCTGCCAGCGCCACTTGTCTACCATTAAGCCAAAGGGCAGGAAGGCAATTTTATCCAGCGCCATTTGCATCAGGTAGCCCAAGTCTTCCGACACTGGCGGCTCTTTGTCTAACAGCCCCAGGCTAACCAGATAGGAGGGGGTAATCGACAGCGCAACCGTATCGCCTAAAGCTTCGTGGAAACCGTCGTTCGCACTGCCCTGGAATAGAAAAGGCTGTTCATTGTAGGCGCGCTGATAGTAATTGTGCCCCAGTTCGTGGTGAACGGTTTGGAAGTCCTCTGCATTTTTCTGAATGCACATTTTAATGCGTAGATCATCTTTGCTGTCGAGGTTCCAGGCGCTCGCATGACACACCACTTCTCTATCGCGCGGCTTTAAAAATTGCGAGCGCTCCCAAAAAGTCTCCGGCAAGGGGGCAAAGCCCAGCGATGAAAAGAACGACTCGGCTGTACGCACCATGCCCAATTCATTCATTCCACTTTTTTCGATCAGTTTGGTCAAATCGTAGCTTTGTTGACTGTTGGCCGGTTTGACCTTGTCGTACACATTACCCCAGGTTTGTGCCCACATATTCCCCAACAAATGGGCGGGAATTTTTCCGGTTTTAGGTACTACTTCTTCGCCGTAGGTATCGCTTAACCGCGCGCGCACATGGCAGTGCAGCGCCTCGTACAGCGGCTTCACTTTGTTCCACTGGGCATCCACATCTGCGGCAAAGGCGTCGGGTGCCATGTCGTAGTTGGAGCGCCACAAGACCGACAGGTTTTCAAAGCCTAAATCTTTAGCGCCGGCATTGGCGATTTCAACCTGGCGCTCGTACAGTGGCCGCATAGGCGGTGATACCTGGCGCCAGCCAGACCACATTTCCTGCATTAGCGCGGGGTCTTTGCCCTCCGCCAAAATATTGCTCATCTGCTGAAGATCAAAACACTCGCCCGACGGCCGACAGTATTTACCCTCGCCGTACATGCCCTGCATCTTGGACCCGATATCTGCCAGCTCACCGGCCAGCGCTTCGTCGTCCGGCGATGGAAAGCTCAACCCCAAACGCAGGGCGTCCAATTTGCGGCGGGTTTCCGGCTTGAGTTCAACACCATCCCAGTTTTTAACCTGCTTGGCGTACTTCACCACCTGTAGCGTAAAGTCCTTGCCGGCCCTGGCCTCGATAAATTGACTGTCTTTATTGATGTAGGTGGCGGCCAGCCAACTGGCTCGCGACGCGTATTCCGCCGTATCCTTTAAGGACTTTTCCGCCTCTGCGACAAAAGCTGCGGCACTGGCCTGATCGTAAACTGGAGCCTGTGCAACGGTCGCCTTTTCGGCGCCCTTGGGCTGGCAAGCCATCAGCAAACCCGCGGCAATTGCAGTGGCCAGCAGTCTATTAGTGGTTTTTATTTTCATTGTTGTTTCCCTTAATCTTGCCACTCGTCGGCGGCGACTGTTTCAGTTTCTTTCTTTGCTGCAGCAATCCATTCCTGTAAAGCCGGCAGTGTTAACACCTGTTCGACATAGGCCAGGCACCGGTCACTCACGGGTAATTGGTAGGTATGTATACGCAGTGCCACCGGCGCAAAATAAGCGTCGACAATGCCCAGCTGCCCACCCAACCAAGGCCCCTGACTAGCATCTAGCAGGCTGTGCCATAGGGATTCTAAACGCGCCAAATCCCCTTCCACGCCTCCGCGCAAGGGCGCCTTAAAGGGCGGCTTACGACAGTTCATGGGGTAGTGACTGCGCAGCGCCATAAACCCCGTATGCATTTCCATAACTGCCGAAATGGCGAGCCCCTGCACCACGGGATCTTTTGGCCAGTTGGCGCTGTCCGGAAAATTGCGGTACACGTATTCGATAATGGCCAGCGAGTCCGACACGCGCACCTTGCCGTGAATCAATGCCGGCACCTTGCCCGAGGGCGAATAGGTGAATATTTCCTGCTGGAATTGGTGTGTGTCTAAGGGCAAGCGAATTTCATCAAAACTGATGTCGTTCAACTTGAGATACAACCAGGCTCTGAGCGACCAACTGGAATAGTTTTTATTGCCGATAACCAGCGTAAGTTCTGCCATAAATGCGATGTCCTGCGCGTATAAGAATTAGTCCGTGATGGTTTTATAGAGTGTAAAACCCCGTTTTTGATAGTTTGCCAGTGCGGCGGGGTGATCTAAGTCACAGGTATGTACCCATACGCGGCTCGCCCCGGCGAGCCAAGCCCGCTCAATTGCCGCACTCAAGAGTGGGCCGCCCAAGCCCTTCGACAGCGCCTGGGGCAGCAGGCCGAAATAGCGAATCTCCACAGCCACAGGCCGCTCACCGTTTATGGGAACGGCCAGCTCAAAATAGCCACAGTCCTCGCCCTCTAGCTGCAATACCACAGTAATGATACGTTCGACCGCTGCGTCACCCTGTTCCTCCTCACCAAAACCTTCCACGTAGGCCTGCCAGCGCGCCAGCGGCCAGTCAGCCTTGTCCCGCCAACCCCAAGGCTCGCCAACACCAAGATAAAAACGGCGATTCAAGGCAGCATCGGGCCGCTGCAGCTCAATGAGTTTCGCGTCCTGTGTCGCAAAGGCTTTCAAATTTGCCGAGGCGGGCGTTAGCATCTCCAAATAATAAGTTTTGCAGTTCAAATCAGCGCCTCCGCGCATAGGCAATGTAAGTAAGACGAGGGGCGTGCCAGGGCCCTCATAACCTTGCAGGCCGCGCTGGACAGGCATAGGGTATCTAAGTAGGTAAGCAGCTATAAAAATAGCAGGCAACCACCTCTACAGCTCATTTGGTAACCGCCTGCTAAACTTTTGTATGAATCCGTCAAGCAGTATCCGCCATGAACACAACGCCCATGCACAACCGCACTATTAAAGGTAAATCTTTGATTTCATGGCGGTTAATAGCAAATCCTGCGGAGAGATTGTGCGGCAAACCTCCTAGCCTGGGCGGTTGCGACTCAGCCAAGGGCAATGTGCGCAGACCACCCCGCAGCCAGTGCGCGCCACACCCCCAGCCTTTCCCAGGCCAATGTCTATTAATGCCGCACAACAGCGGCTATCCACTGAACCTACCCCAGCTACGCGCACAGTGTCCGTTACGCGCCACGAGCACCGGAAACTCCGCCAATTGGAGTGCCTACGTCAGCCCACAGTGGTTAGTGCATCGAACAGCGCCGAGCAGGCAGCGTTGGGTATTGAGCTACCCTGGCTGTAGCCCTGCAACCGGGGCACCCTATGCTCGCTAGCACATATCGCAACTTCAAGACGCTTGGTGCGCTTTTGCTCGCCACCCTCCTTGGCGGTAGCGCCGTTGCGCAAGCAGACGAAGTTACCTACACAGCACGCGTCTGCATCGACGACTACCCTCCATTAAGCTATTTCGTCGACAACCGGGCCACCGGCGCTATGATCGACGCGCTGAATATCATTGGCGAGCGGATGAACATTGCCGTGCTTCCCTCCCCCGACACCCCCTTTGCGCGCTGCTTGCGCATGGCTGAAGCCGGCTTAACCGATTTTATGGTAAGCCTAATTCCCACCCCAGAGCGGCTTGTTTACCTAGAGATGTTTCCCTATGCAGAAATAGAACCTCTGCGCTTTTTAGTGCTCGCCGATCAAAAAAAAGTATTTGATAATCTCGGAAAAATAAAATTAGCGCGATTGGGGCTGGTCAACGGCTTTCAATACCCCGACGAATTCCACGACAAAACACTGAACGTCGTATTGTCACCGAATGCAGAGGCCGGGGTCAGACTGCTTCGTTCGCACCGCATTGACATCCTGCTGCTCAACCAAACGGTCGCGCAACACCTGGTAAAGCACGAACTGGTTAACCGTCAGTTTCCAACTCAACCGATCAAGCTATTACCCTACGAATACACCCGCGAAGGCAATGCAAACTCAATAGCCTTGTCCAAAAAATCGCCACTTATGGCGCGACAAGAGGAGCTGGCCGCAATCATTGAGGAGTTAAGGCGAGACGGCACCTTTGAGTTGCTCATTGAAAAACATCAGCAGCGACCATAAAAAAGCCCGGCAAGCCGGGCAAAAGCACGATTATGTAGGTGCAGAAGTATTGCGATCTGGCAATATTCTAAAATGCAATTTTTCCTGTGAGCATATCCTTAAACATCACCCAGTCGCCTAAAAAGCTGTAGCCGGGATGCTCAAAAGTTGCCGGCTTATTTTTTTCAAAAAAGAAATGCCCCACCCAGGCAAAGCCATAACCCTGAATTAGCCCGAGCAATAGCCACCAGAGGTTTAGCGTCACAAGCGTCACAACCACTAGGCACAGCGCAATCAGAGAACCCACAAAGTGTAACCGTCGGCAGGTTACATTGGTATGTTCCGCCAGGTAGTAGGGATAGAACTCTGCAAAATTTTTAAACGTTTGCACGATTAAACCTCCAGCCTTCGCTAAGCCAATGTCTGGCCCACCGACAATTCAAAATGGCGCTTGCGGGTAAACAACACGAAGGCCGCAGGCACGAATAAAAACGACAACAATGTCGTCAACACAGTACCACCGGCAATGGCAATCGCAAAGGGCGGCCAAAAGCCGCCGCCGGCTAGTATCAAAGGTAAAAAGCCCCCCACGGTGGTAATCGTCGTCGACAGGATATGACGCCCGCAACGCATGACACCGGCAACAATATCCACTTCATCCCCACGCACCGCGTTAGCGTCGGATTTCAGCTCGGCCAAGATGACAATAGCGGCATTAATAGCCAACCCCATCAACCCTAGCAAGCCAATAATGACCGTAAAGCCAAAGGCGTAACCAAACAGGTACACGCACAACAATCCCAGGCCCACGGATTGAAAAGCAACGGCGAAAATAATCAGACTAATACGAAATGAGTTAAAGCTAAGCACTACAACTAATACCAGCATCGTCAGGATCAGCCCCACCGATCCCATTAAATCGTGCACGGCCTCATCACGCTCGGCGCCTTCGCCGCCCAACTCCAAACGGTAGCCCGCAGGCAGCTGAAAATCGCGTTGCGCCAGTTCGTTTTGTACTGCCGACAACACCGCCGCCGGCAATACACCATCGCGCACGAAGGCCTGCAAGGTATTTACGCGTTCGCCATTGCGCCGTGCAATACTGCCCTGGGTGGGCTGCAACGACGGTGTGGCGATGCTCGATAATGGCACCCCTTGGTGGCTACCGTCCACGGGCGTTACAAACTGAAATTGCTGTAAGCCTTCCATATCCCGACGGCTATCGCCGTGAATACGAACCCGCACTGGGATTTCGGTGGTGCCTTCAATTAACGAACCACGCACGACGCCGTCCAGGCTGTTGCGAAGCTGTTCAGACATATCCACCAGCTGAAATTGCGCACGCTTGGCCGCGTCTTCATCCACATCCAACCATAATTTTGGCACGCCCGCGGCTAGCGACGCGCGAGTATGAGTTACACTTTGCACGGCCACCATGGCGGCGCGTACTTCGTCGCCCTTGGCCTTCAGCACATCCAAACTCGGGCCGTACAGACGCAACTCAACGGGTGCTTCAAAGGGAGGTCCCTGCTCCAATTTCCTCACTAAAATTTGAGCCTGTGGAAACGCCTGATCTAATTGTGCCTGCAGCCGGGGGATGAGTTTATTGGCCACCGAAAAGTGTGCAGTTTTCACCATCGCCTGTGCGTAATTTTGCGAGCCGTCGTGGCCAAACATCAGGTTGTAATAAAAGGCAGGGGCTGCGCTGCCCACAAACCAATGCGCAGATTCTATTTCGGGTACTTCGCGAGCCAAGTACTCGTGAATATCTGCCGCTAACGCACGGCTGTGCCCAATGGTGGCATGCTCGGGCAAATACACTTCTATGTGAAACATATCGCGATCAGAGGCCGGGAAAAATTGCTCCGTTAAGTGTCCGGCCGCCACAAATCCCAACAGGGGTATGCTGGCCACCGCCACCACGGTGGCCACTGGTCGACGCATCGCCGATAAAATTAGTCGCTCTGCGGTCGAGCCTAAACGCGCGCTCGAAAAACCACATTGCAACCAATGGCCGCCGCCTCGCTCCTGGGGCAGCCAACGCCCCGCAAGACCGGCAATGAGCGTATGAGAAATCAACCAGGAGCCAATTAGGGAAAAAATAACCGACAATGCAATGCCGCCAACAAACTCACCGGCTGGCCCCGGCATAAGCACGATGGGCATAAAGGCCAGAATTGTTGTTAGCGTCGAACCCAATAGCGGCAGCCAAAGATGGCGCACCGAGCGCAGTACCGCCGGCGTGCGACCGTGGCCGGCCTGCCGTTCGCGGGCAATGGAGTCCACCATGACAATGGCATTGTCCACCATGATCCCCAACGCGACGATTAAGCCGGTGACTGACATCTGGTGAATTGGCAGGCCATAAAACTTCATCACCGCCAGGGTAAACAGTGCTGTGAGCGGCAGCGACAAGGCAACAATAATGGCCGAACGCCAGCCCAGCGTAAAAAACAACACAATAAAAATCAGGGCAAAACCCAGCACCACATTGCCAAGCAAATCGCTCAAACGCTGTTCGGTGTAACCGCGCTGATCGAACAGCGTTTCCAGCTTCACGTTAGCCGGCAATATCGCTTCAAAGTCGCGCAACCTGCCGTCAACTTTTTCACTCCAGCGGTCAATGCGCTCGTCTGCCAGCATGCTCACTGCAACCACCACGGCTCGCTCGCCGTGAATCATCGCAATACTCTCTTGCGGTGTCTGCTCGCCGCGGTAAACCTTGGCGATATCGCCCACCAACAGGCTGCCCTGCGCCGGCGAGTGCAGGGGCACCCGCCGCACGCGCTCGACGCTGTCGATGGCGCCGCGGATCTCGACGGCGATGGCCTGGTTGCCACCTGATAACTCACCGGCGGCCACCTTACTGTCGGCGCGACTGATCGCAGCGCCTATGGATTGCGGTGTCAGACCTAAGCGGCTTAATACGGCGTTATCGACCTCCACCTGAATTTCTTCTTGGGTTTCGCCAAAGCGCTCGACGCGCCAGCTGCCTTGCAGGCTGCGCAACCGGCTTTCCAATTCTTGCGCGTAGCGGCCCAAAATGGCCATGTCGGGCTCGGTGGCACCCTGCCAACGCAGCGCGATAATACGGGTAAAGGCATGTGTTCGGTTGTCCAACATGCGCGATGGCAACACGCCCTGCGGCAGATCGCCTTGCACTTCATCGATAAGCGCGCGCGTGCGCGACCAGAGTCCCGGCACCTGCTCTGGCTGAATGCTGCCTTTGAGCTCTACCATCAACACCGATAATCCCGCCTTGGATGTAGAGGTCACTGTTTCAATTTCGGCGAGTTCACGCACCTTGTTTTCGATTTTTTCAGTGACCAGTACTTCCACTCGCTCGGCACTGGCACCCGGGAAGGGCGTTAGAATCGTGGCGTGGCGGCCGGTTATGTAGGGATCTTCCGAGAGCGGCAGCGAGTTGATGGCGGCGAGCCCACCCACTATCAGCACGGCAATCACCATCGCCACCAGACGGGGATTTTCCACAAAATGTTTCACCGGCATTATTGCGCTCCCGGCTGCAAACCCAGCTGGGTCGCTTCTGCGGGGGGTAACTCGGTGGCTGTCACCTGTTGACCTGGCACCAAGCGGTGCACACCCGTGGCCACGATAAGTTCACCGTCGGATAACGCGCCACTGACAAACACCTGCTCAGCGCGGCTGTGGTGAATCTGCACATCGCGCGACTCCACGCGCAACCTGCCCTCGGCCTGCGGCTGCAGCGCATATATGGTCCAGCGCCCGCGCACACCGTCGGTCACGGCGTCGGCGGGAATCCAAAAACCGGCCTGTGGCACCGACTCAGTCATCACTAATTGAATGATGTCGCCATTAAAAGCCTGCACCTCGGGCGGCAGTAATAGGCGCACGTTGACGGTGTTGGTTACGGTATTTACATCCGCGCCGATGGTAATCACGCGCGCCTGAAGCCCCTGATTGCGAAGTTGCATGGGCAGCTGCTGCCCGGCGGCCAGATTGAGTGCAAAGCTCACCGGCACGCCCACCATGGCCTCCATGGCGGCGACCTCCTGCAGCCGGATAACGGGACTGCCGGCGGCCACAACTGTGCCCTGATCGGCAAAGCGGTGAGCCACAACGCCGTCGTAGGGCGCGCGCAGCTGGGCTTTGCGCAGCCGGCTGGCCACGTTTGACAAGGATGCCTGCATAGCGTCGGCACTGGCGGCCAAAGTTTTTTGCTCGGTCAGCAATTCGTCCAATCGCTGTTGAGAGGCGAAACCACTGGCCTGCAACGACTGGTGACGCGCGATATTGGCGGCATTCAGCTCTTGTCGCGCCAGGGTATCTGCCAATTGCGCCTGCAACTGATCGCGCTCAGTAATTAGTAATTCGGTGTCTAAACTTGCCAGCAGATCCCCCTGCTGTACCCGCTCGCCGTCATTGACATGCATGAATGCCACGCGGCCGCCCAGCTCAAAGCCCACATCGGTATCCTGACGCGCGGCAACCCGGCCCGCAAACCGCCGCTCCACTTCGTAGCTTGGCTGTTCGCGCAGTTGGAGGCTGGCTGTGTGCAGCAGGTGCTTCTCGGCCTGCTCCGCGCTATTGCTGCGGAAGGTTGCAGACAGCAGCAATGCGATGGCCACCAACAAAACCGGGCCAAAAGCCCAATAACGTCGTACGAATTTGTTTACCACTGGAGACGTTTCCTAGTTAAAAAGACCCTTGCCTGAAAGCCCACCCACGCCATAACGGCGCCAAAATGGACGGCAGGGTCTAGAATAATGAAATTAGACTAGTCCGTCTAGTTTGTTTTTAGAAGAATTTTTCAGTTAAACTGCCGCCATGAACGATATATCGAAAAAAAGCACACGCGGTCGCAGCGAAGAAAAGCGCCAGCAGATTATTCACGCGGCCAGCCACCTATTTACCGAACAAGGCTATTTGAGTACCAGTATGGACCAAGTAGCCGAGGCTGCCGGGGTGTCCAAACAAACGGTGTACAGCCATTTTGGCACCAAGGATGACCTGTTTCGTTTTTGTGTCGAGAACCGCTGCAACGCCAATGTGATGAACGAGTCGGTGCTCACCGATAAAGCCCCCATCAGGGATGTGCTTACGGCCTTTGCAGCCCATTTTTACGAACTCATTCAAAGCCGAGAGGCCATTCAACTGGTGCGATTGTGTGCGGCTAGCGCCGAGCTGCATCCGGAAATTTCCCAGATTTTCTTTGCCGCCGGCCCCAGCAATGTGATCGCCAGTCTGCAGAACTACCTGGCCCGCAAAGTGGCCCAAGGCAGTTTATGCTGCAATAACGTGGAAATGGCGGCCGAACAGCTGCTGTGTTTACTAAAAACCAACAATCACTTTGCCGCCCTACTCGGGCTGCCCACCGAGGAATCGCCCGAACAGCTCCAACGCTACATCGCCTGCGCGGTGGATATGTTTTTAAACTACTACGGAGCTGAAAACACAGCTGTTGCCAAATAACGGATTAACCCGACAGGTAACAGCACCCAGCCGGGCTCCCACCTCACAATTACCTTCAAGATATACCGCGGTGCGCAATTTTTCCTCGCGCTGATTGCATGCCGCGCAAGTAAAACCGCGGCACCTGAAAAATATTGTGCCAGAAGCTACAAAACCGATTAAAGATTGCACAAAAGCTGTTTATAATGCCGCCCGTTTTTTGTAGTCGTATTACAAGCCGAGGCCTAAATTGAACGTATCTAATGCCAGTCAAGACCAACTTCGCCAGTGGGAACAGCAATTAGCGGCTGAATATGCCGCCATCGTCGATCGCAAACTTAATCTCGACCTCACGCGCGGTAAGCCCTCTGCGGAACAGCTGAGCCTATCCGATGAGCTAGACGGCATTCTGAAAGGAAACTACAAGAGTCTGGACGGTACCGATACCCGCAACTACGGCGGTGGCGACGGCCTGCCCGAGGCGCGCGCGTTGGGTGCGGCCATCTTGGGACTGGATCAAAAAGAGGTGCTGGCGCTCGGCAATTCCAGCCTGACGCTGATGTTTCAGTGTCTGCTGAACGCCGTGCAATTTGGCTTTAATGGTCCGGACAGCGCCTGGCACAAGCAGGGGCCTATGACGTTTATCTGCCCGGTACCCGGCTACGACCGCCACTTTACCCTGTGCGAGCAGCTGGGCATCAAGATGATCACCGTCGATATGACCGCCGACGGCCCAGACATGGACCAGGTGGAAGCCCTGCTAGCCAAAGACACCAGCATTCGCGGTATCTGGTGCGTGCCCAAATACGCCAACCCCACAGGCGTTATCTACAGCGATGCCGTAGTCCAACGCCTTGCCGCCCTGGCCAACAAGGCCAATGGCGACTTCAAGGTGTTTTGGGACAATGCCTATGCGGTACACGATCTGAGCGAACAGCGGCCACTGGCCAACATCATGGACGCCTGCCGGGCCCTGGGTACCGAGGATTCGGTAATCCAGTTCGCCTCCACCTCCAAAATTACCCACGCTGGCGCGGGTGTGGCCTTCGTGGGCATGAGCGAGGGCAACCTCAAGAGCTTTCGCGCATTTCTGGGCGCCCAAAGCATAGGTCCCGACAAGGTTAATCAGCTGCGCCACATGCGCCTCCTGCCAGATATAGCGGCGTTGACCCAGCACATGGCTCAACACGCGCGCATCTTACAGCCGCGCTTTGACGCCGTGCTCAGCGCCTTGGACAGCGCCTTTGCCGGCACTGATCTGGGCCAATGGGAAAAACCCGAGGGCGGTTATTTTGTGGCCTTTGACACCCGTCCGGGCTGCGCCAAAGAGGTGGTGCGTTTGGCCGCTGAAGCAGGGGTCAAACTGACACCCGCCGGCGCCACCTTCCCCTACGGCCGAGACCCGCGCGACTGCAACATCCGCATTGCCCCGTCAGTGCCTACGGTAGCGGAAGTGAAGGGTGCCATGGACGTATTTGTCACCTGCGTTAAACTCGTGGCCGTGCGTCAGCAGCTGGCGCGCTCATAACCCGCTAGACGCGCCCTGAGCGAATAAAAAAAGAGCCTCTTGCGAGGCTCTTTTTTTTATTCCTTTTCTGGCTTCTGCGCCGAAGTCTGAGGGGCATGTGGCTCCTCCGGGAGTTTCCGCGCTGGATCGTCCGGCGGCAACATTGGCGCCTGCTCTTTAAACCAGGCGGCTGACTGTGTCAGAGACTCCATCAGCGAGCCCACACTGGAGGGCAGGTAAATAACGTCTTCCGAAACCGCCTTGGCACTGGTGCCGAAGCGCAGGACCAGATACCCCATCACACCAGAAAGTAGCGATCCGATTAATACCGCTAATCGATCGGCGCCCTGAAACAGCGTGTCGTCTTCGAAGGCCAGCGAATTCACAAATATACTCATGGTAAAACCCACCCCGGTTAGCAAGCTGACGCCGTAGAGCGACACCCAGTTAACCCCCTTCGGCAGGGTCGCCAGTTTGCATTTGATGGCCAACCAGCTCAAACCAAACACACCTACCTGCTTGCCGATAAACAGTCCCAGGATGATCCCCAGCGGGGCGCCCGCCGACAGCTGCGCCAGCGAAATGGAACGCAAGTCGATACCTGCATTGCAAAACGCAAACAGCGGCAGAATAAAAAAGCTCACCCAGTAGTGCAGATCGTGCTCCATATTTTTAGAGGGAGAAAACACTTCGCCCCGATCGTTAGTGGCCGACAGGGGAATCATAAAGGCCAAGGCCACACCGGCGAGCGTCGCGTGTACACCCGACTTTAAGACGCTAACCCAAAGTACGACACCCACGATGACATAGGCGCCGCGCCTGAATACGCCGAGCCGATTCATCGCAAACAGTACCGCCAGGGCGATGCTGGCAACCCAAATGGATGTCACCGACAGATCCGCCGTATAAAACAGCGCAATGATAACGATGGCTCCCAAATCGTCGATTATTGCCAGCGCCATTAAAAACACTTTCAGCGACAATGGCACCCGATTGCCCAGCAAACTTAAAATACCCAGCGCAAAGGCGATGTCCGTAGCGGTGGGGATGGCCCAGCCGCGCATGGCAAGGTCGTCGCCGGCATTAACGTAGACATAGCACAAAGCCGGCACCAACATACCGCCTATGGCCGCCACCCCAGGCAGAGTCATCTGCGAGACTGAGCTTAAATTGCCCTCCACCAGTTCGCGCTTTACTTCCAACCCAATGAGCAAAAAGAACACGGCCATCAGGCCATCGTTAATCCACAACAGCAGGGGCTTGGCAATATCCAGTGCGCCAAATTGCACCGCCACCGGTGTGTGTAAAAAGCTGTCGTACAGGCCGCCCAAGGGCGAATTTTTTAAGGTTAGCGCCGCCAGTGTTGCGATGATCAGTACGATGCCCGCCGAGCTGTCTTTTTTAATAAATCGATGGAACGCATTGCTTATAGCTTGAGACATTTTCCCTCCGGGGCAGTAGCTGCAGCCCGCCCTTCACTTTTACGAATCCATTTGAGTGGCGTCGGCAAAGCAAGTTCCCCTAACTCGGCCCTTGCCCATCTTGCTGACTGATACCCATGGTAAAATGACGACACCTGAGCAGCTAAGCTTCGGTGGGCGCCGCCGATTGATCGCGGCCCGAATCGCGCGCTTTGGCCTCTTGCAGCGCGCGCTCATCGGCTTCTTTTTGCAGGCGCGCAGCTTCTTCGCGCGCCTCGCGCGCGGCTTTTTCCTCGGCGGTTTCAGGCGTAATCAGGCTGACAATCTGCCAATCTGCCTTGGGCTTAAAGTCGTGCGAAATGGTGTAGAAGTACACCTTGCCATTGGGGTCGAGCGCACACAAAGGCAGCGCTCGTGCACCGTAGGTTTCGCCGTAATTTTCCATAGTAAAGGAGTCGGACAGGCGCGTGGTTTTAATGGTTGCGCCCTTGGCGACCAACGCCGCCAAGCGCCCGTAGGTGGCAGTTTCGGCAAATAGCCCCAGCTTTTTAGCATAGGCTTCAGACACCTGGTGCGAAGCCCTACTCTCCTGCTCGTTAGCGCTCAATCCCAACACTGAGCCTTTGCCCATGGCGTGCTCAAAATGGTAGGTCACCAGCGGATTGAGTTGCCGATAAGGCGACATTACCAACACCTGACCAGTGGCCGACAAATCCATGGTGCGGCGTGCATGCTCGGAAATGGGGTTACCATAGTAGGTGGGAATATTATCCATGCGCGCCTGGCGAATAGAATCCCAGTTGGTATCGGCAATGCGCACGGGAATATTTTTGTCTTTCATTTCCAGCGCGAACATGCGGGCAAATTTGCTGCCGCCAAAAATCAGCAAGCCGTTGGGCGTGGGCGCCCGCTGGCCCAAAAAGTTAGCCACGTGCACCGCCGTCAAGCTCTGCAATACCACGGTGGCAATGATCACCAAAAACACCATAGGCACCAGCAGATCCGCTTCGGCGTAGCCCAACTCCTCTAACTTCAAGGCAAACAGCGCAGACACCGCCGCCGCCACAATACCGCGCGGCGCAATCCACGACAGCAGCGCAAGTTCGCGCCAATTTAGCCCAGCACCCACTGAGCTCACCAGCACCGACAGTGGCCTGGCCACAAAAATAATGGCAATCAAGACTAAAATCGCGCCCCAGCCCACCTGCAAAATGGAGCCGAAATCGAGCCGTGCCGCCAACAGAATAAACAGCGCGGAAATCAATAGAACACTGAGCGTTTCCTTGAATTCCAGGATGTCATCCACATCCACGTCTTTCATATTAGCCAGCCACATGCCCATAACCGTCACGGTCAACAAGCCCGATTCGTGGGCGATGGCATTCGACGCAGCAAAAGCGCCCAGCATTAAGGTAAGCACCGCCGTGTTTTGCAAATAGTGCGGCACCCAGTTTTTACGCACCACCAAGCCTAAGAAGTAACCCATGATGGCGCCCAATCCCAGGCCCACCAGTAACACCAGCCCAAAGGTCATTAGTGTGTGCGTCCAGGCATCCTGCACAGCGATCACATACTCGTAGACCAGTACCGCCAGCAGCGCGCCCACAGGGTCGATTACAATGCCTTCCCAGCGCAGAATATTGGCCACCTTGGCCGAGGGGCGCACCGAGCGCAGCATCGGCACTATCACCGTTGGGCCGGTGACGGTCACAATGGCGCCAAACAAAAACGCCATTTGCCAGGACATGCCCAAGGCGTAGTGAGCAACCGGTGTGGCGACTGCCCAGGTGACCGCCGCGCCCACGGTACAGAGGTTGCGCACCATCGAGCCGTGGCCTGCGAGGTCTTCGAATTTCAGTGTCAGCGCACCTTCGAATAGAATTATGGCCACTGACAGCGACACCAGCGGAAACAACAGGTCGCCAAATAGCGCGTCCGGGTTGAGTAAACCGAATGTAGGGCCCAGTAATATACCCGACACCAGCAGTGGCAAAATCGCGGGCAATTTGACCTTATACGCCAGGTATTGGCAGGCTATGGATAAAAGTCCAACGGCGACCAACAGGGCCATGGGGTCCATCATTGTAAATCCTCGTCCATATACATCTTAAGACTGCTGCGCCGAAACAGCCGGCGCTGCGTGGGCTGTCGCCGGTTGAGTTTCCACCGCACTCGCCGCTTGTATCAATGCGCCCTGTAATTTTGCCGTAGGCACAGCTAGGGTGTCGCCACTGTCTAATAGCAAAAGCAAGCGGTGGGGATTCTTGTGTAAAATTGTCCCGCTCAAGGATTGCTCACCAAAGCTCAATTGCACCGTGCGCCCCACCCCGAATGGCACCAGCTCTTCGCTCAGTTCCACTGCGGCATGCACATTCGGCCGCTCCTTCAAACGCACCACCGGTTTTTGCAAGATCAAATTGTTGGGGTAGGTAATCAGTTCTCCGCGCAAATTGCGGATCAACACGTGGAACAGGGTGATATCCTCCACCTGACCGATGATATCCACATCCTTTTCAACCACCGAGACCCAGTCGCCCACCCGATAGGGAAAGCTGAAGAAAATAATGGAACTGGCGGTGATGTTGCTCAAAATGGACCACTGGGCAAAAAATGCCACGCCCACCACCGCAAAAACGGAGCTCAACAAGACCTCAATATCGCTGAAATCCAGGCCCAGCAGGCCAAGCACCACTAAACCGTAGACGATAATAAGCAGAGTGTTTATTGAGCGCAGCGCAAAGGCCAGTCCCAACTCGCTGACGGCCTGTTTCACTGCCAACTTGCGCAAGCCCGCATTCAACAGGTGACGGGTTAACAGCAACCCCAAGGTAGCTGCGGCGATAAGCGCAACGATGGTCAACATCTTCGTATCTGATCCTTCAAACATTTGGGTTACCCCACAGCCAACCAGACGCCCACAAGAACCATGAGACTGCCTGCGATGCGATTTAACCAGCTGGCGCCGCCGGCGCGCGCCAAAAACCGGCTCAGGTGTTTCCCGCCGCTGGCGTACAGCATCAACGAGGAGAATTCGATAACCACGATGACCGCCAACAGGCCCGCCATTTGCGTCCATAAGGGTAGATCATCGCGTAAAAACGGCGGCAGCAAAGCCACCATAAACGCCCACCCTTTGGGGTTGCTCACTGCGGTGGTAAACCCTTGCAGCGCTAAATCCCAGCGGGTTTGCGGCGTGTGCCCATGGGCACTTAAATCTGGCGGCGGCGCTCGCCATAACTTCCAACCCAACCACAGAAGGTAGGCTCCACCCAAGTAGCGAAACAAGGTAAACAGTGTTGGATAATTGAGCATCAGTGCTGCAACGCCCAATACGGCAGCCACTGCGACAAGCGCCACGCCCAGCAACTCGCCAGCCATCATCCACAGACTGCGGCGGACTCCCACAGCCATACCCAGCGTCAAAGCCAGGGTCATGCACATGCCGGGAGAAATCGAAACCAGGAAAAATGTGGGTATGAATAACGCCAGTAAACCTATGTCCATTGGCCTGTCGTAGTCGGAATGGGAGGGCCATTGTGGGGTAAGGCTTTCCCCACTGTAAAGTAGTGCGCGGGGAATTTCTGGGGGAAATCGCCAGTTGCGGGCTCCTCACCTAAACTGGACGGCATATACACCCCCGGCCTAAAACCTGCCCACCCACAGTAAGTAATCACTTACAAGCCGACATTTAGCTGCCGAAACTCAGCTTTCAGACTGAGGCTTGGGTATATTGCCGCCAAAGGGAAAATGGGTCACTTTGTCGCCACTTTTTACTTCCACCACTTTGGGTGCGCCCTCTTTCTCCACTTCGTCGATGCGGATGATGCTGTGCATGGGAATATAGGAGCGCTTGACGTTGGCAAACTCGCCTTTGAGCTTCTCTTCGCCCGGATCTACGATCATGGCGGATTTCTCACCAAACACAAACTCCTCCACCTCGATGAAACCGTACATTTCACTTTGGTAGATGGCGCGCGCGTAAACCTCATAAACCTGATTCTGGTTATAAAAGATCACTTTGTAGGTGGGATTTACAGACATAACGCTCACACACTGAGTTGAAAGGTGCCCCGAAACAGGTATACACCGGAAAAGGCGCGCAAGGATACCATAAAAGACCAGACTGCCAACTGGGCAAGGCGTGGCCCGCCCGCTATAATGCGCGGCTCTTTTTTGATTGTTCAAGTTTTATACAGGTATCACCTTATGTCTACGTCTGAAAAGGCCGTTAAAAAGCTCTACATCAAGACGCACGGCTGCCAGATGAACGAGTACGACTCAGCCCGCATGCGCGATCTGCTGGGCGACTCACATCAAATGGTGACCACCGACAATCCCGATGAGGCCGATGTGCTGCTCATCAACACCTGCTCTATTCGCGAAAAAGCCCAGGAGAAGCTATTTCACCAACTGGGCCGTTGGAAGCACTACAAAGACAGCCGCCCCGATGTGGTCATCGGCGTAGGCGGTTGCGTGGCCAGTCAGGAGGGCGAGGCCATCAGCGAGCGCGCGCCCTTTGTGGACCTGATTTTCGGCCCACAAACGCTGCACCGACTGCCCGAAATGATCGAGACCAAGCGCGACTCGGGCGCCGTGGTGGTGGACATCAGCTTCCCGGAAATCGAAAAGTTTGACCGTCTGCCCCAGCCCGAGGCCGACGGTGCCACGGCCTTTGTATCCATTATGGAAGGCTGTTCCAAGTACTGTACTTTCTGTGTGGTGCCCTACACCCGCGGCGAGGAAGTATCCCGCCCGCTCGACGCCGTACTCACCGAGGTGGCCCACCTTGCGGCACAGGGCGTGCGCGAAATCAATCTGCTGGGCCAAAATGTGAATGCCTACCGGGGCGAGACCGCCGACGGCCAGGTGGCCGACCTGGCCGAACTGATTACCTATGTGGCGGCCATCGACGGCATCGACCGCATCCGCTTTACCACCAGTCATCCGGTGGAATTTTCAGACTCCCTAATTGAGGTCTACGGCAAGGTGCCCGAGCTGGTGAGCCACCTGCACCTACCCGTGCAATCGGGTTCAGACCGTATTTTGGCGGCCATGAAGCGCGGCCACACGGCGCTGGAATACAAATCCAAATTGCGCCGAATCAAGAAAATCCGCCCAGACATCTGTTTTTCATCCGACTTTATCGTAGGCTTTCCCGGCGAAACAGAGGCCGATTTTGAGGCCACAATGAAGCTTATCGAAGACATGAACTTCGATTTATCTTTCAGCTTTATCTACAGCCGCCGCCCCGGCACACCGGCCTCGGATCTGCCCGACGACACCCCCGAGGAAGTGAAAAAGCAGCGCTTGCAGCGCCTGCAGCACCAAATCAACCAGCAGGCTCAAATGATTGCCCGCCAGATGGTGGGCAATACCGAGCGCGTCTTAGTCACTGGCGTATCCAAAAAAGACCCCGGCCAGTTGTCGGGTCGCACGGAAAACAACCGGGTGGTCAATTTCCGCTGCGATCAAGCCGAACTGATTGGCAAATTTGCCGACGTGCTGATCGAAGAGGCGCTGCCTAATTCCCTGCGCGGCACACTCCTCAGCTCGGAGCTGGATGGGCTGTAATCACCCTGTCACCCGCCCGTGCCACTGTGACGGGCGGAATTCCCTGTGGTAAAGGGGCTATAAACAAGCTGGTTTTTATAAACAAATGGCCGTTCCACGCCGTTCCCCCCCTCGCGGCCTTAGGGTAATCTGGAACTACCGCAGACCTTAAAGGAAGACACTTTCATTTGAATACCGCCGACACCCACACCCGTCAGGCCATAGCGGCCGAAACCCGCAATACCTTCACCCTTGAACCCAACGACGCCAATCGGCTGGCCAATTTATGTGGCCCGATGAACGAGCACCTCAAACAAATCGAAAAGCGGCTGAATATCAGTATTCACAATCGCGGTGCCGACTTTGCGCTGGTGGGCAGTGAGCAGGCAGCGCTGGCCGCACAACATATATTGAAACAGCTTTACGCCGGACTCGAGGGCGATCAAACGCTGACCGCCGACGAAGTGCACCTGGCACTGCAGCAGTCGGACGTGGAAGCCATTACCACGGCCACCCCCGCCGCACCCGATACGCTGACACTGATTCGCACCGCCAAATGCACCGTGCGTCCGCGCGGCGCCAATCAGCAGCGCTACGTCAAGGCCGTACAGTCTAACGACATTAATTTCGGGATTGGGCCGGCCGGTACCGGCAAGACTTACTTAGCCGTAGCCTGTGCCGTAGAGGCGCTGTTGAAAGACGAGGTGGAGCGCATCCTACTGGTCCGGCCGGCGGTGGAGGCCGGCGAAAAGCTCGGCTTCCTGCCCGGCGATTTGTCGCAAAAGGTAGACCCCTACCTGCGCCCACTCTACGACGCACTCTACGAAATGCTGGGTTTCGACACAGTGGGCAAACTCATCGAGCGCAATGTGATTGAAGTGGCGCCGCTGGCCTATATGCGCGGACGCACCCTAAATAACTCTTTCGTGATTCTGGATGAAAGCCAAAATACCACCCGCGAGCAAATGAAAATGTTCCTAACCCGTATCGGCTTCGGCTCCACGGCGGTCATCACCGGGGACCCGTCGCAGATCGACCTGCCGCGCGGCCAGCACTCGGGCTTGAAACACGTCATGGACGTGCTGGCCAATGTCGCCGGCATTAGCTTCACCTACTTCCTGTCCAAGGACGTGGTGCGTCACCCGCTGGTACAACGGATAGTGGAAGCGTACGAGGAACACGAAGCGCAGCAACCGGACGACGCGCGCCGATGATCACCCTCGATACGGAAGTCGCGAGCGCAGCACCCAATCTACCTTCGCAAACCCAACTGGCGCGCTGGGTGACGGCCGCCATTGGCGAGCGCCGCGCAGAGGCCGAGGTAAGTCTGCTAATAGTCGACGAGGAACAGGGTCAACAGCTCAACCGGGATTATCGCAATAAGGACTATCCCACTAACGTCCTGTCCTTCCCCGCCGACCTACCACCGGAAGTGGCACTGCCGTTGCTGGGGGATCTGGTCGTTTGCGCGCCTGTCGTGGCGCGCGAAGCGGTGGAACAAAATAAAACCCTCGAGGCCCATTGGGCCCACATGCTGGTACACGGCACCCTGCACCTACTGGGCTTCGATCACCTGGAGGACGCCGAAGCCGAGGCCATGGAAGCGCTGGAAACAGACATTCTATTGGCGCTGGGTTACCCTGCCCCCTATGCAGAACGGGATTCTTAAGTAAAATGGCCCCTTTGCACCGGCCCTTAGGCAGGTGCAACCCTAGACAAACAACAAGGACATACCCCGCGCCATGAGCGACGAGCCACCCAGTAGTCAGAAGCAGTCGGAGAAATCCTGGCTGCGCAAACTGCTTGATACATTTACCGCTGAACCCACCTCCCGCGCCGAATTGCTGACCATTATCAAAGAGGCGGCCGAACGCAATCTGTTCGATCAGGAAGCTTTGCACATTATCGAAGGCGCCCTGGAAGTTTCCGACCAGCGCGTACACGATATTCTCGTACCCCGCTCCAAGATGGTGGTGGTGCGCATCGAAGAAACCCCCGAACAATTTTTACCGCGCATTATCGAATCTGGCCACTCTCGCTTTCCCGTGATTGAAGAGTCCACCGACAATGTACGCGGTATTTTGCTGGCCAAAGATCTACTGCCGCTGGTGCTGGGTGGCAAGGAAGACTTCAGCCTGGAATCCATCATCCGGCCCGCTAACGTCATTCCCGAGAGCAAGCGCTTGAATATCTTGTTGCGGGAGTTTCGCGAAAACCGCTACCACATGGCCATGGTATTGGACGAGTACGGCGGCATCTCGGGCCTGGTCACCATCGAAGATATTCTGGAGGAAATTGTCGGTGAAATAGAAGATGAAACCGACGAAGAAGATCACGACCTGGATATCCGTAAACTCGAGAATAACGTCTATGTGGTTAAGGCACTGACCACCGTAGAAGATTTCAACGAGCACTTCAGTAGCGGCTTTCCCGAAGATGAGTTCGACACTATCGGCGGCGTAGTCCTCAATGCCTTTGGCCATCTGGCAAAGCGCAATGAAACAGTGACCATCAATGGTTACAGCTTTACTGTGCTCTACTCCGACAGCCGCAAACTGCATCTCTTGCGCGTTTCAACGCCGCAGGATCAATAGGACCGGCAATGCCCCTCAGCCCCGCACGCCGCCTGGCACTCTCGCTGGCTGCCGCCCTGTTGGCAGGCTTGGCACAGCCGCTGGGGTTAGCGCCCTTTGACCTTTGGCCGCTGGCCCTGCTCGGTTTGGCGGTTTTTTTTGCAGGCCTGCACACCTCGTCCTCAGCGGGCCCACTGGCCTTTGCCTTTGGCCTGGGTATGTA
>NZ_JBTUOC010000010.1:0-5690 GCF_058345725.1 Simiduia sp.
ACGCCCCTAAAACAAAATGGCTAATACTGAGCACCCCTGTGCCGGCCCATAGGTCGCGCACCGGTGCCCAAGCAAAACGGGCACTGAGCTGGCACCAACCTGAGTCAGTACAGCACAGTGCCCGTTCGCGGCCGAAGCCATAAGCAGTGGGCCCTGAGGCCCAGCCGCCGGAATCCGGCGACCCAGTCAGTCCTTATTCGGGAACGACAGACAGCTTCAATGTAGCGGTAACGTCGGTGTGAACCTGCACGTCGATTTCGTACTCACCCACTTCGCGCAGGGCGCCCTCGGGCAGACGAACTTCAGACTTGTCGATTTCAACACCTGCGGCAGTCGCGGCATCGGCGATGTCGCGTGTACCGATAGAACCAAACAGCTTACCTTCGTCGCCAGCATTGGCTTCAATGGTAATGGCCAGCTCGTTCACCTTGGCGGCGCGGGCTTCCGCTTCAGCCAATTTCGCGGCAGCGGCTGCTTCCAGTTCGGCGCGACGGGCTTCGAACTCTGCAACATTCGCTGCAGTTGCCATGATTGCTTTACCCTGCGGCAGCAGGAAATTGCGGCCATAACCAGACTTAACAACAACTTTGTCGCCAATTTTGCCCAGTTTGCCTACTTTTTCGAGCAGAATAACTTCCATCTCGGTATTCCTCTAAATTTGCAATTCGATTGCATCAATCGTTGGAAGGTGGATTCACGTTCAAACGATTACGTAAGTTTAACCACGTGTCGGCTATACCCAGACAGGCGATGGCGACAGTCAAGGGCCCCACTAAAAAGAGCCCGATATACAACATCACCAGCCAGGTAACGGCCATTTTGCGCGCATGCACAATGGCATGAATCAACGCGATACCCGCAAGCAACAGTGGCAGCGAAAATACGCTGGCCCACGCCTGGTAACCCGCAGGTTGCATCAGGCAGTAAACCGCGGCCGCCGCGCACACCAAGGCTTGAACCGGTGCCAGGCGCAGCTGGTGAAACTCCTGGCGAAAACCGCCGGGGTTATACAGCTTTGCCTGTGCCCAGCGGGCCAACAACACACTGCCCAGGCTGCTTAACGCCAGCACATAGGCAATGAGGCCCAGCACAAAGGTGCCGTCGGGGCTAGCAATCGGTGCGCCTTCTGGCGCGTTTGACTGCAGCTCCCGCATCAAGTTACCCAGCGCGTCGGTCAGGCTTTGCACCGGGTTTGGCAAAGTGATTGCCAACACCCAGGCGCCCGCCACCGACAGCGCCACTAAACCGGTCAGTGCACGCGACCAAGAAATGGTCAATCGCAACACCTGGGCCGCCAAAAACACGACCAACAATCCGATTAAGGTAACAAAGGGCATCAACGGCCCCATGTCGCTCACACCCTGACTCGCTAACACCAGGGTAAACAGGGCGGGCATCATGGCCCACACCAGGGTCAGGGAGCCCTCATAGGCGCCCTTGCGCAGACTGACCAAGGCAACCACGGCCGGACTGACCAGTGGAAACCAGCTGCCGATTAACGCTACGGTTGCCGCCTGAAGACGGCCACGCATAATGAATTCCAGCAGTGCCTGCACGCTAAAACGGTCTTACTCGTGGCTGTCGGTGTAAGGCAGCAGGGCCAGAACGCGCGCGCGCTTGATCGCGGTTGCCAACTGACGCTGGTACTTGGCCTTGGTACCGGTAATACGGCTTGGAACAATCTTGCCGGTTTCTGAAACATATGCTTTCAGAGTTTCCAGATCTTTGTAGTCGATCTGCTTCACGCCTTCGGCGCTGAAACGGCAGAACTTACGACGACGGAAAAAACGTGCCATGGTGGAACTCCTTATTCGTCAGTGCTGTCTTCGTCAGCGTCGCTATTGTCGTCGCTGTCGTTTGATTCATCCGCATCATTGCGCGTGTCGCGGCGAGTGTCGGCACGGTGCTTGCGCTCGCGACCTTCTTTCTCGGCTTTCATGATGGGGGATTCTTCGGTGATAGCTTCGTCCTGACGGATCACCAGGTTACGCAGAACGGCGTCGTTGTAACGGAAGTTGGTGTTCAGTTCTTCCAAAGCAGCTTCACTGCACTCGACGTTCATCAGAACGTAGTGAGCTTTGTGAATCTTGTTGATGGAGTAGGCCAGCTGGCGACGACCCCAGTCTTCCAAACGATGCACCTGACCGCCATCTTGAGTGATGGTAGCGGTGTAGCGCTCGATCATACCGGGCACCTGCTCGCTCTGGTCCGGATGAACCAGAAAAACGATTTCGTAATGACGCATTTATAGCTCCTTACGGGTTACGCCTCCCACACAATTGCGGTGAGGCAAGGAGAGCTGGACAAAATCCAGCCAGTTTTAGGGCCGCGCATTGTATGCGAGGCCGGCAAGTGATGCAAGTTTGATCAATCAGTCCGCTAGCGGCCCGCGCGGCGTTGGCGCACCGCCTCGAACAGGCAGACGCCAGTGGCCACCGACACATTCAGGCTAGACACCTCGCCCGCCATGGGGATGCTGATTAGGCCATCGCAGGTTTCGCGGGTCAGGCGGCGCAGGCCGTCGCCCTCGGCGCCCATAACGATGCCCAGCGGGCCGGTTAAATCGGCTTGGTACAGGCTGACGGTGGCCTCGCCGGCCGCGCCCTGAAACCAGACCCCGGCGTCGCGCAGCTTGTTGAGGGTGCGCGCCAAATTGGTGACTGGCACCAGCGGCAACACCTCGGCGGCGCCGCAGGCCACCTTGCGGGCCACACCCGTGAGGCTGGCGGAGTTGTCCTTGGGCACAATCACCGCGTGCACGCCGGCGGCCTCGGCGCTGCGCAGGCAGGCGCCCAGGTTGTGTGGATCGGTCACGCCGTCCAATACCAGCAGGAAGGCCGGCGCCTCGAGCCGCTCGATCAACTTAAGCAGAAACGCTTCGTCGTGCACCTCGCCGGGATCGCACTCGGCCACGACGCCCTGGTGATTGCCGTCCACCAGGGCATCCAGCTTGGCCCGGCTCCAGCGCTCAAGGCTGATACCCTCGCGCTCGGCGAAGCTCACGACCTTTTGCAGCTTTTGGTCGTCGCGGCCCGTGAGCAGCATCAATTTGCGAATGCGCTGAGGCGCGCTTTTCAGTAGCGCCTGCACCGAGTGCAGGCCGTAGATCAACTCTGTTTTCATGTGCGTTTACGGGGTTTCGCTGAGGTTTTACGCGCGGCAGCTTTACCGCCGGGCTTGGCTGCGCCACTGGCTTTGCGCTTGCCGGTTTTTTCAGATTTGGCCGTGGTCGCCTTGGTTGCAGCGCCGCGCACCTTGCCACCGGCCTTGGCCGCCGGCTTGGCTCGACCGCCCCGCGCGGGCTTGGCGTCGGCCTTGTCGGCGCGCGCGCGACCCTTTTTCTTAACGTCCTGACGCAGGCTTTTAGCGCCCTTCTTAGTGGGGCCGGGCTTGCGCTTGTTCAGCACCTGCACCAGCTCAAAGTCCACCTTGCGCTCGTCTAGATCAACGCGCACCACTTTGACCTCCAGCTCGTCGCCCAACTGGAACACCTGGCGCGTGCGCTCGCCCACCATGCGGTGATGGGCGGCGTCGTGGTGGTAGTAGTCGTGCGGCAGACTGGTGACATGCACCAGGCCATCGGTGTGCAACTCTTTTAGCTCCACAAACAGGCCAAAGCCGGTGACACCGCTGACCACGCCCTCGAAGTTTTCACCCACCCGATCTTGCAGGTACTCGCATTTCAGCCAGCTCATTACATCGCGCGTGGCATCGTCGGCGCGCCTCTCGGTGAGCGAGCAACCCTCGCCCAACACCAGCAGATCGTCCAGGTTGTAGGGGTAGATTTTTGCCTTGGGCAGCGGCGCGACACCCTTAACCCGCACCACCTGATTGCTATCTTGGCTCGATCGAATGACGGCGCGAATGGCGCGGTGCACCAGCAAATCGGGGTAGCGGCGAATGGGCGAGGTGAAGTGCGCGTAGGCACTGTAGCCCAGGCCAAAGTGGCCGCCATTTTCCGGCTGGTAGACGGCTTGGCTGAGGCTGCGCAGCATTACCATTTGAATCACATTGGCATCGGGCCGGCCCTCGATGGCCTGCAGTACCGACTGGTAATCCGATGGCGTCGGCGCGCCCACGCCCGGCAGATCCAGGCCGAGCTCGCCCAGGAATTCGCGCAGGTTTTCCAGCTTCTGATCAGCGGGTCCCTTGTGCACCCGGTACAGGCCCGGAATCTTGTGCTTATCGAGGAAACGCGCGGCGCACACATTGGCCGCCAGCATGCACTCTTCGATCAACTTGTGGGCATCGTTGCGCACCACCGGCACTATGCGGTCAATTTTTCGCTCGCGATTGAAAATGATGCGGGTTTCAACGGTTTCAAAATCGATGGCACCGCGCTCGTCGCGCGCCTTGCGCAGGGCCCGGTACAGCCGGTGCAATTCGCGGATTTGCGGCATCCGCTCGCCCAGCGCACCCAGCTCTTTGCGCTTGCGCCCAAGCAGGGTGTCCACAATTTTGCGGCCAGTGGAGCGCGAGTCCACGTCGGCCGCCAAGGCCTCGCCCACCTGGTTGTAGGTGAGCCGTGCGTGGGAGTGCATCACCCCTTCGTAAAACTTATAGCCGCTGATTTTACCGGCGCTGGAGATGGTCATCTCGCACACCATGCACAGGCGGTCAACCTGGGGGTTAAGCGAGCACAGGCCGTTGGACAGGGCCTCGGGCAGCATAGGCACCACAAAATCCGGGAAGTACACAGAATTACCGCGCACCACCGCCTCTTGGTCCAGGGCCGAGCCCACCGTTACATAGTGGGAGACATCGGCGATGGCCACGAACAGCCGCCAGCCGCCCGATTTTTTGGGCTCGCAGTAGACGGCGTCATCAAAGTCGCGCGCATCTTCGCCATCGATGGTAACAAAGGGCAGATGACGTACATCCACCCGGCCCTGTTTATCTTGCTCCAAGACTTCCGGCGCGATGGCCTCGGCCTCTTTGCGCACCGCCGACGGCCACATGTGGGGGATGCCGTGGGCGCGAATAGCCACATCGATTTCCATACCCGGCGCCATATGGTTGCCCAGCACTTCCATCACGCGGCCCTGCGGGTTCTGCTTGCGGCCGGGCTGACAGGTGATTTCTACCACCACCATCTGGCCGTCGGCCGCGCCGGATAAATCGTCGGGGGCCACCAGTATGTCGTGCAGTATGCGGGGGTTTTCCGGCCGCACAAACGCCACGCCCTGCTCGTGCACCAAGCGCCCCACCACCTGATTGGTGTTGTGAGCAATCACTTCCACGATAACGCCCTCTGTGCGGCCGCGGTTGTCGGTACCGCTAATACGCACCAGCACTTCGTCGCCATCAAACACTTTGCGCATCTGGCGGTTGTATAAATAGATATCCTCGCCGCCCTCGGCGGGGATCAGAAAGCCATAGCCGTCTTTATGGCCCTGCACGCGACCGCGAATCAGGTCGACTTTATTAATGACCGCGTAACCGCCTTTGCGGTTGGTAATCAATTGGCCGTCGCGCTCCATCGCGATCAAGCGGCGGCGCAGGGCCTCGCGATCGTCGTCGGAAGTCAAATTCAGGGCAAATGCCACTTCATCGTAGGTCAGCGGGCCGTTGGCGTTATTTAAAAGCTCGGCGATATATTCGCGACTGGGGATGGGGTTTTCGTATTTGTCGGCCTCTCGGCGGGCGAAGGGGTCTTGCTTAGTGGATCGTTTCTTGATCAATACTCTTTC
>NZ_JBTUOC010000011.1:0-10108 GCF_058345725.1 Simiduia sp.
CCGAAGCGTTTCGTTTGAACCCCGGGTTCGATCAATCGTCGGGAACGATTGAGACCGCGTCAGCGCCGCGAAACGGTCAGGGGCAGGACCCCTCTGAGTCAATCCCTCTCCAATTACGCGCCGCCCCCCACGCACTTACCCAACCAGCGTGGGGGCTTTTTTAATTGCCAACCGAAGCGTTTCGTTCGAACCTCGGGTTCGATCAATCGTCGGGAAGGATTGAGACCGCGTCAGCGCCGCGAAGCGGTCAGGGGCAGGACGCCCCTGAGTCCATCCCTCTCCAATTACGCGCCGCCCCCACGCACTTACCCAACCAGCGTGGGGGCTTTTTTAATTGCCAACCGAAGCGTTTCGTTCGAACCCCGGGTTCGATCAATCGTCGGGAACGATTGAGACCGCGTCAGCGCCGCGAAGCGGTCAGGGGCAGGACGCCCCTGAGTCAATCCATCTCTAATAACGTACATTCTCCGTGCACTTGCAGAATTTACGTGGCGTTTTTATGTAATTTATTCGCACGGGTACGATTTGAGCTGAGTTTAAAGAGCCTCCAGCTCCGCCTTACCCTTCGCCTCGGCCTCTGACTTCATGACGCGAATGTGGGGCTCGCCATTCACCACCTGTACGCCGTGCATTTCCAGGTCTTTACGCTCGTAAACGTAATTGGCAATGGCCGCGAGTATTTCCGCACTCAATTCCTGGCCAGGCACCACTAGTGGAATGCCCGGTGGATAGGGCACGATTTCATCGCACACCACGCGCCCCACCAAAGAAGAGGTGCCCGCCTCGCGCGTCAGTCGTACCTTTTCACCTTCGGCAAAATAGGCTGTGCGGGGCAGCACGCAAATTTTACTGAGCGCCGGAATGGACTGGTGGGTGTATTCCATGGGGAGACCCGACGCCGTCTGGGCAATTTTATGCAGTGCTTGTTTCAAGCGCAGCACTTTGCTTTCAGTGGTGCCAATGGTAACCAACAGGGTAATGGTATTGTGGGTATTTTTCTCAACCTGAATACCGTAGTCGTTAAACAGTACCGCTTGAACTTTGGGCGCCGACAAGCCGGCACAACCCACATCGATAGTCACCTTGGTGGTATCCAAGCGAATGCCGTCGCCCTTAACTTCATCGTCGCACAGATCGTCTACCCCCAGTGATTTAAAGGGCGTATTTTGCTCTACGTAATCGCGAATTTCCTGGGCAAAATTGAGCGTGCGCGAGAGCACGCCGAAGCCTTCAATACTCATTTGTTTGCGCGCCACATCCAAGCTCGCAATCATGCCGTACTGAGGGCTGGTGGAGGTGTGCATATTGATGTCTTCGCGAAAGCGAGGAGCATCAAAGTCTTTCACTCCGTGACCCACGTGAATCATCGAGGCCTGGGAAAAAGCCGATAGCATCTTATGGGTGGAATGGGTGACAAAGTCGGCGCCCGCCTCCAGTGCCGTGGGTCGCAATTCGGGATGAAAACGACCGTGCGCGTACCAGGCTTCGTCAATCAATACTTGAATGTCGTGGGCGTGCGCATAATCGATAATCGGTTTTAAGTCATAGCGCAAACCGTCGTAGGTACACGACGTTAAAATCAACAGCCGCGCCTGAGGGTTGGCGTCGATGGCCGCAAAAATTTTCGCTTTAGCCACCGGCCCGTACACGCCGTAAGTTTGGTTGACAGAGGACTCCAAATACACCGGCACAGAGCCGCTCATGATCATGGCGTGGTGCACCGATTTATGGCAGTTGCGGTCGACGATCACCTTATCGCCGTGGCGCATGAGATATTGCAGTACCACTTTGTTAGAGGTCGATGTGCCGTTGGTCACATAGTAGGTGTGGCGCGCACCAAAGGTTTTGGCCGCCAGATTCTGCGCCTGGCGGATTACGGTGACCGGCTCCATCAGCGAATCAAGCATTTTCACGCTGACCGATAAATCGGTGTTGAACATGTGCTCGCCCATAAAGCGGTAAAAATCCACCACCCAGGGGCTGGAACTCAGACTGTCGCCACTGGAGTGGCCCGGTGTGTGCCAGGAGTCTTTGGCCGCGTACACGTATTCTTTTAACGCATCGGCAAAGGGCGTGGCCGTGCGCTCAAACAACTCGCGGCGCAGGGTGCGGTATACCACCCCGTAATTTGACTCGGCGCGTGAAATCACGCCTTCAAAGTCGGCGTCTTCGTCGGGCATTTTACCGGTGGTCAACAATATGCAGTCGATTTCTGCGCGGGTAGCGCGCACCAAATCAAAACAGGCGTCCAGGTGCGACTCACCCAAGCTGCCTTCGTCCAGCGCGACAATTTGTGTCTCACCCTTATACAACTGTTCGGTGAGCTGACCAGCTTTGCAGTGCGAAAACCGCAGGCGAATGGGCGAGCTGGTATCGGCCTCGGCCACCTGCTTCAGTTCGCTTACCCAGCGGTTACCAAAACCGGCCTCTTCAGTAACCAATACCACCCGGCAAATTGCCATTTTTCACACTCCTTAAAACGTTAACCGCCAATTACAGCACGGGCAGATCGCCATTTGCACCCATATGCCCCACTTAGGGTAGTATGTGCAGCGCGGGCCCGTTGCGAGGAAACCATGCTGGAAGAAGTTCAACACCACTGCCCCTACTGCGGCGAGCCCATCTGCCTGCTACTGGATATCAGTGGCGGCGACCAAACCTACGTGGAAGATTGCGAAGTCTGCTGCCGTCCGATCACGGTACAGCTGCAGGTGGCCGGCGAGCACTACCAATGCCAGCTCAGTCACGAAAACGACGCCTAGGCAGGTATAGTTCACAGCGAATTGACACCTAAGACGCATTTAGCGCTGATACCCACAGCATCAAGATCGTCTAGATAATGAGATTACCCATACACGGAATGCCCCATTGACCGCTCAACCCAATGCCAAGCCCCTGTTTGTGCTCTCTGCGCTGGCCATTCTGGCCGCGCTGCTGGCAATCAGCGTGATGATTTTCAGCGAGCGCGACCACTACGAACTAGAGGTGCCGCTGGCCGACATTCCCATCGACAAACCCCACTATCTGGAGTGGCACAACCAGCAGTTGGTGATCATTCGCCCGCGCGACGAGCTGCTGGCTAGCCAATACGATAGCCGCATCCACAAATCTAAAGAGGTGGTCGATCCGCCCGAGCGCACCAGCCGGGAAAAGTATCCCGTAAAGGTGTTTGTGTTTGATCGCAACCAGGGTTACCTCATGTTTGGCTTTCACAAGTGGTACAACGGGATAGTGCCCTGTGCCGCCTTTCACTACATTGGCCAGCCATTTTTGCACCGAGACAGCGTAGTTCAAGGGGGGTTCAAGTGCTCTCAAAGCCTGGACGACTTCTGGCAGGATAAGCTGGTGTTTAACCTGTTTGGCCGCGCCCAGAGCCCCGAGGTGCCCGACCTCTACGTACCCTATTACCGAATTGTGGGCGACACGCTGGTCATCGGCCTAAAATAGTCCGCACACCAGTTACCTGTGCGGCCCAAACCTCGCAGCGCTAATAGGTGGGCGCAGACGCAACATAGGGTCAAGTAAATACCCATGTACGCGGCGCGAAACACCCTGTAGCCTTTTCAATACCCAAGGCCGCAACTCGAGCCACCACAAGCGAACGGATGCTCCCATGACCCCACTGTTTACACAGCCCGCCGATCTGCGCCGCGCCATTCGCGCAGGTAGCTTTACGGCGAACACCTCCGGCCAGGCGCCCGGCTTTGTGCAGTGCAATCTGGCGATACTACCCAAAGATTGGGCCGGCGAATTTTTGCAGTTCTGCCAAAAAAATCCTAAGCCCTGTCCGCTCATTGCCATGAGCGACGAACCGGGCAACCCAACGATGCTCGCCGCCGGCGCAGACGTCGACATTCGCTCAGACCTGCCCCGCTACCGGATTTGGCGCGATGGCGCGCTGATTGAAGAGGTGGCCGACGTGCGCGAGCACTGGCGCGACGATCTAGTGACCTTTTTAATTGGCTGTTCCTTTTCCTTTGAAGAGGCATTGCTGGCCGACGGGCTGGACATTCGCAATATTAGCGAGGGCAAAAATGTCCCCATGTACAACACCCACCTGCCCTGCTCGCCAGCCGGCCGCTTTCGCGGCAATCTGGTGGTGAGTATGCGCCCCTTTGTACCGCGCGACGCCATTCGCATGATCCAGATTTGCTCGCGCTTTCCCTCGGTACACGGCGCGCCTGTGCACTTTGGCGACCCGTCCGCCATCGGTATCCGCGACCTGCACGCCCCCGACTATGGCGACGCAGTCACCATCAAGGCCGGTGAGGTCCCCGTGTTTACCGCCTGCGGCGTCACCCCGCAGGCCGCCATCATGCAGGCGCGACCGCCCTTTTGTATTACCCACAGCCCCGGCTGTATGCTGGTGACAGACATTCCCAACGCCACACTGGCGATTCTCTAACGAGGCAACGCGAGAAGCACATGACGCTACTGTTAAATTGCGATCTGGGCGAAAGCTTTGGCGCCTGGACCATGGGCATGGACGCACAAGTGATGCCCCATATAGACCAGGCCAACATCGCCTGCGGCTTTCACGCGGGCGACCCGATGATAATGCAGCAAACCCTGTCGCTGGCGGCCGAACACGGCGTAGCAATTGGCGCGCACCCCAGCTACCCCGATCTGGTGGGCTTTGGGCGCCGCTCGCTGAATTGCAGCGCCGGCGAAATTCGCGCCCTCTTGTTGTATCAACTGGCTGCCCTAGACGGCATGGCGCAAGTACAGGGCCAGCAGGTGGCCTATGTTAAACCCCACGGCGCCCTCTACAACGACATGATGGCCAAAGACGCCGTGCGCGCCGCCGTTATGCAGGCCGTGGCCGGGTTTCACCGGCCCGTTAAACTGATGCTACAAGCCACGCCGCAGGCTGAATTGCACCGCCAGGAAGCGCAGGCGCTGGGCTTGGAGCTCTGGTTCGAGGCCTTTGCCGATCGCTGTTACGCCGACGACGGCAAACTGCTGTCGCGCAGCCTGCCGGGCGCCGTTCACGACCACCCCAAAATGATGGCTCAGGTCGAGCAGCTGGCAGAGCATGGCACTATAACCACGGTTGGCGGCCATACCCTGGCGCTGCAGGTCGATACGCTGTGTGTGCACGGTGACAACGCTGCAGGCGTGGCCGCCATTGCCGATATTCGCGCTCTGCTGGACGCGCGCCCATGCTAACCCTGCAAACCGCCGGCGCCGATGCGCTGATTGCGTATTTTGGCGACCCCGACCAGGGCATCGACGATCGGGCAGCGGCGCGCGTAGCTGCCTGTGCCAGTGCACTGCGCGCGCGCGCGCCCGTGTGGTTAGTGGATCTGGTGCCCTCCTACGGGTCGCTGCTGATCACCTACAACCCGTTGCTGGCCGATCCCCTGACCGTGCGCGCCAGCGTGCGCCACTGCGCCCAAGGCGCGGAGACCGAGGCGCAAGCGGGCCAGTTGGTGCGTCTACCCGTGTACTATCACCCGGAGGCAGGGCCAGATTTAGACGCGCTGGCGCAGCGCGCAAACATGACTATCGAAGAGTTGGTAAGCATTCACTCTTCAACAATTTATCGGGTCTATGCCATCGGCTTTGCACCTGGGTTTGCCTATCTGGGCCAGGTGGATGAACGCATTGCAGCGCCGCGCCTGGCCACGCCGCGCACCAAGGTACCCAAGGGCGCCGTGGCCATTGCCGACCGGCAAACAGCAGTTTATCCGGCGCCTTCGCCCGGCGGCTGGAATCTGATTGGCCGCTGCCCCACCCCCATGTTCGACCCCAAAGCCGAACCCACCATGCCTATTCAAAGTGGCGATCGCGTGCAGTTTTACGCCATCGCGCGCGACGAGTACCTGGCGCTCGGAGGCAGCCTGTGACAACGCTAGAAATCCTAAAGCCGGGGGTATTGTCGCTATTGATGGACACCGGTCGCTACGGCCAACACAGCCTGGGGCTAACCACCGGCGGCCCACTGGATGCCGAGGCGTTTTACTGGGCTAACACCCTGGTGCGCAACGCACCCAATGCCACCGCGCTGGAAGTCGCGGTAGGCGGGTTGGAAATGCGCGCCCATCAAGCGCTAAAACTTGCGGTCACCGGTGCCACACTGCCGCTCACGATCGACGGAAAACTCCAGCCCCTCTGGCAGGGGCACAAGGTGGCACCCGGCAGCCTGATAAAACTCGGCTTTGCCGAGCGGGGTGCACGCGCCTATGTGGCCGTGGCCGGCGGCTTCGATCTGATGCCACAGTTTGGCTCCACAGCCACCGTGGTGCGCGAGGGCATTGGCGGCCTCGACGGCACGCCGCTGGCGGCCGGCGACAGCTTGCCGATTGCCACGGCCAGCCCACAAGCGCCGCTGCGGTTGCCCGAGCAATACTGGCCAAACTACCCCACTAGTCCCACCTTGCGGGTCATCGAGGGCTATCAGGCCGAGTATTTTAGCGCCGCCCAGCGGGCCCTGTTTTACAGCCACGAATACCAACTTAGCCCCCAGTGCGATCGCATGGGCTTCCGGCTCAAGGGCCCGGCCCTCAAGTGCGCCATAGGGGGTATTGTCTCGGAAGGTATTTGCCTGGGCGCCATTCAGGTGCCCGCCGATGGCCAGCCCATTATTTTGCTCAACGACCGGCAAACCATTGGCGGCTATCCCAAAATCGGCAGTGTCTTCACACCCGATCTGGCGCAATTGGCGCAATTGATGCCCGGCGCCACCCTGCGCTTTACCCCTATGGACGCCGAGCGCGCCCACGCCGAACTGCTGCTCGCCCAGCGCCGCCGCAACCTGGCCACACTCGCACTGGAAACCTGCCCATGACCCCTGAACTGCTGGCCCTCTCGCGCACCTTGGAAGACCTGCTGGTGCGGCGCAATCCTCGCGGCATGAAAGCGTTGCAGCAGGCCCTCGAGCCCGGCTACCTGGCTCGCGCGGTGGCACTCATAGAACAGGCGCGCGGCACCGTCTTAATTGCCACCGGCTTTCCCGTGGTGGGCACATTTGAAACCGACGGCCCCGTGGGAGCTATCGCCCTCTATGAAACACTAGAGCATATAGGCCTAAACCCGGTGTTGGTGTGCGGACCGCCGCTCTCTACTGAATTGGCCAAACGCTATCGACTGCACGAAATACGGGTCGGCAAGCCCGATTGTCTGGATGCCCACCACGCCGAAGTGCAGGCTGCACTGACAGACCTTAATCCGTCGTTAATCATTGCCATCGAGCGGCCCGGGCTGGCCAAAAACGGGCACTACCACAACATGCGCGGCGAAGACATTTCCGCCGGCACTGCCCGATTCGACACCTTTATCGAACTGGCCAAGTGCCCCTCCATCGGCATCGGCGATGGCGGCAATGAAATCGGTATGGGCAATGTCTATGCCCACCTCGCCAAATTGGACATAGTGCCCGCGGCCACCTGTGTCGACGAGCTGGTTATTGCCGATGTCTCCAACTGGGCAGCGCACGGCTTAATCGCCCTGCTGGGTTTCCGGCGCGGTGAAGATTTGCTCGCCCAGATCGACATGGTAGCTATGCTTGAGTATCTGTCGGCCGGCAATAGCGTAGACGGCGTTACGCGCCGCAACGAGATAACAGAAGACGGCTTGGCGCCAGACATTGGCCTGACCTTGATTGCCGATTTACGGGCGGCCACCGGCTTTTAATGCCGGCGTAACGGGCCAATAGTACACGCATTTATCACAACACTTTTTGGGTATTACATATGTCTATTGCTTACTTAAACGGCGAGTACCTGCCACTCGAGGAAGCCCGCATATCACCATTGGATCGCGGCTTTTTGTTTGGCGATGGCATCTACGAAGTGGTGCCCTCCTACGGTGGCAAACTGGTGGGCTTTGGCCCCCACATCGATCGGATGAAAGAGGGCCTGAGGCTCATTGAAATCGGCTTGCACTGGAGCACAGAGCAATGGCAATCCCTGTGCGAACAGTTGATGACAAAAAATGGAAGCGGCAATCTGGGCATCTACCTGCATGTGAGTCGCGGCGCCGACACCAAACGCTATCACGCCTACCCGGAGGGCGTGGAGCCCACGGTATTTGCCTTTACATTTGAGATTGCGGCAGCCCCCGTGGCCGATAAGGCGCAAACCAAAGCCTACACCGTTTCCACTACCGAAGACTTGCGCTGGCGCCGCTGCAACATTAAATCCACGGCGCTTCTCGGCAATGTAATGCACTTTCAACAAGGCTACGCCGCCGGCAACAGCGAAACTATTTTGTACAACAGCAAGGGCGAAGTCACCGAAGCCAGTGCCTGTAACGTATTCATTGTGAAAAATGGCGAAGTCATTACCCCACCATTAGATAACCAGTTGTTGCCCGGTATTACCCGCTTGATGCTGCTCGATATATTGCGCCAGTACACCCAAATACCGGTCGCCGAGCGCACTATTACCTTGGAAGACTTAGCGCAGGCCGACGAGGTTTGGCTCACCAGCTCGTCGAAAGAGGTGGCACCCGTTACCGCCATTGACGGCAAACCGGTCGGACAAGGCGCCATTGGCGATGTGTGGCTGGCGGCGCAAACAGCTTTCGTGGCGCACCGCTTCGACTACTGAACAAACCCCGAACTGTCACTCTCACAACTCGGTCCGCGCTGCGAGGCCGCCTGCCTGGCGGCCATAGCTTGCGTTAAACAATACGCACACAGGCAGCCTAAGCACATCGCGACCGCCAAGAACATAAAGTACCAGGCAAAGCCCTGGTCGCCCGCATCCAGTATTCTGCCGGTAACGGGGGCAAAGAAAATATCTGGCGTAAAACCCACAACAGAGATGACACCCACCGCCGTACCCGTGGCGCCCATGCGTATTTGGCTTTCACTGATCAGGGCAAAGTAGATACCGCGCAGGGCAAATACCCCAATGAATGTCAGCAACAGCGTAATGCTGATCAGTAGCACCTGTGGCTGGCCGTCACTCATCCAACTCATCAGAACAAAAGCGCCACCGAGCCCGGCAAACAAGCCTAGTGTCATGCGGCTGGCGCACAACCGATCGGCTAATAGCCCAGCCAAGACCGCTGCCGGCGGGCGCAGGTAGCTAGCCCAGGTCGTAAACTGCGCCGCTTCCAGTTGCGACCAGTGAAGGGCCTGCACGACAAAAATGCCATAGTTGTCCAACGCTTTGTAACCGCAGTAGGCACACACCACTACGCCACCCTGCAGCCAAACCAATGAATTGCGCAGGATCGAAATGGGCGGTCGGAGATTTCTCACCTGTCGCCTCTCCGCTGGATCGGCCGGCGGATCGGCAATGCAGTAGTAGGCAACAGCAGCCACCGCGAGCGTGAGCAATGTGTAATAGGCCACTAGCGGTCGTAGGGCTGCGAGGGCTTGGGCCGATGAATTGAAATTGCCATCAGTGGTCTGAGGGGCGGTGCTCAGAAGCAATAGCGCACCACTGGCAACCAGACTGGCAATGAAACCGCGACCGCCATCCAATAATCCAAAGGCCAAGCCTTGCTGCGTTGCCCTCGCCGCCAGGCGCGTCGCTTTTATCATGGCCGCCCAAAACAACAAAATTGTGGTTGCACCCCAATAGCCAAATAACAGCGCAAGTCCCGTGTGGTCGGGACCACTCCACAGAAACAGACCGCCCAGCGCCGTTGCGCACAGCGACAAACTCATCAATCGATGCGGCGCGAATCGGTCGGCAATAAAGCCCCCAGGAAAGTAAGACAACATTGCCACTACGCCGTAGACGGCAAAAATATCGCCCAACTGCGTGTTGGTGAGATCAAAGGCTTGCAGAAACGTGGGGCGAAAATATCTAGCCATATGAAACGGCAGCGCAAATATCAGCTCGCCCGCCAAAATAATAACCAACACGCGCAAAACCAATGACAAAGATTTTTTCTGCGCCGCCATGCCCAGCCCTGTCTTTGTTAGTGGATTATCAACGGGAACAGCATCGAGACCCTAAACGGTAAAGTCAACCCAACGACCGCAGCCGACTCTGACTAGCGTTTGGTAAAATCACCTAAACTTATCTTATGGTCGCCCACGCCCACCGGAGTTGCCGTGCCGTCAAATACTCGCACACCGTCGATGCCGCAGGCTTCTGCACCGGGACCAACAGCCATTACCTCCACTTGAATGGGCTTACTAAAATCG